>NZ_VULP01000010.1:0-95041 GCF_009697165.1 Anaerobutyricum soehngenii
TAACCATTACGGCTATCGTCTGTCTCTTTGTTCTTGTAGTCATACTTGGAATATCCAAGGTGATCATCCATTTCAGCTTCTAACATACCTTGCAGCGTTTCGCCTAACAAATCCTTGAGCATGTCCTAGATATCCTGAGCATCCTTTGGTTGATAGTGTTCCAACAAGCTATTGATGAACGCTTTGCGTTCTGGATCCATTTTTCTTCTTCGTGCCATAAAAAATCCTCCTGAATTGATATTTATTTTAACATCAATCCAAGAGGATATACAGCTCTTTTAGAGTTTACACAGAATTAATTACAGTCTCAATAAATTATAAGAAATTATTATATATTATATATATTTTTTTATTTTTATTGACTATATTAATATTATTCAGTATAATTTTATTGTAGGGAGGGGAGATAATATATATTCTTCTACAGGAATTTCTGCCTAGAAATTGTCTATTTTCTCAGCAACATATTTCTTCTCTTTCATTGTTTAACCCCCTCTTTCATCAACTGCTTTTCCTTTTAAAATACACTAATTGAGTTTTTTATCAAGCGATTGGCAAACAATACTTTTTAAACAAAAGAAAAAATTATGATTCTTTTACCAGCTTTCCTGTCATGTGCTCTGGTATTAACTCTAAGCATTGTACTCTTTTACCAGCATTTTCTATTTCTTTTTGAATATATTCTTCATCATCTGTAAACTTAAAGCAAAGTTCTCTACAAATAGACAGAGATTTTTCCTGTTCTTCAACCAAACGAATTCTTCCAAAAATAATAACACTTTTTATATTTAATGCCCATTCCCCTTCTTCTCGGTATCCCTCGTCATAAACGCAAAAAGATGCTTTATCACATTCTTTTATTGCATCAATCTTATGTCCTTCCTTCGCTCCATGAAAATAAATTCGATTCTCCTCCTCACAGTACCAGTAATCAATTGGAATACCATAAGGATAACCGTCCTCACCTAATATTGAAAGAACACCTCTTGGCTGACTTTTTAACACCTCTATACACTCTTTTTGTTCTAACTGCTGTTTAAATCTTCTCATCTTTCGAAACATAACTTTATTTCCTTTTTCTAACTAATTATGACAATTCTGCAAGTTTGATGTCCATGAACTTTTACTCTTTAAATACTTTTTAAAACACCTAACAATTAAATCACCAAGGAGTTCTAATTACTTTTCAAACACATTCTAGAGAAACTCTTTTCTCAAATGTTCTTTAGGAGGTTCTATCTCATTAGCAAGAGTATGTTCCGTTAACTCAGAAAGTATCTTAATCTTCCTATTCAACATCGGCCGCATACAGTTTGGAACATGTTCCTGATGAGCCCTGTGAATCGCCACGCATTCCTTACAATTTCCATGATAACGACAGGCTTTCTTACAGGGACAATGATCTTTATCTTTATATTCTTCACGAAACTCTGAAGCAAACTCCTCCTGCAGTTTTAATCCTTCTGCTCTGTTTCCTTCATGAAATTTCTTCATAGCAGCAAGTTCTTTGGGATTATTCTCAATAACCATAGTAGCCTCCTATTACTTTGCTAATTTTTCTACTTCAAAAATATTATAACATACAATCGGGAGTTTGACAGTTACATATCGCAAAAAATAGTCGCAGGCCGCTGGACTATGATAAACAGGTCTTTTTCCGTGGAGGTTATCTCTTTCCACAGTCTGTTTATTATCAGCTGCAGATGAATAAAGTCTGTAGGAAATTAAAACAAAAATATAAATTTAAATACGATATCAATGCGATCCTTTCTGATCTGATCTATACAAGGATCCTGGATCCATGCAGTAAGCGTTCTTCATTCAGGATAGCACATGAGTTTTTAGAAAAGCCTTCTTATGAGCTTCATGATGTATACAGGGCATTAGATGTTCTTGGCAGCGAATGTGACCTTATTCAGGCTGACGTTTACAAAAACAGCCACTTTCTTGGAAAAAGGAATGACAAGATCTTTTATTGTGACTGTTCCAATTATTACTTTGAGATCGAACAGGAAGATGGAATTAAAAAGTATGGAAAAAGCAAAGAACACAGACCCAACCCGATCATTCAGATGGGCCTGTTTATGGACGGGGATGGGATTCCCCTTGCTTTCTCCCTCTTTTCAGGGAATTCAAACGAACAGACATCCCTGAAACCATTAGAGCAAAAGATCCTTGAAGATTTTGAATGTCAGAAATTTATTTACTGTAGCGATGCAGGTCTGGGATCCGAATCTATCAGGGAATATAACCATATGGGGGAACGGGCCTATATTGTGACCCGGTCTATTAAAAAGCTGAAAAAAGAAGAAAAAGAATGGGCTTTAAGCCCGCAGGGATTCAAAAGGGTATCTGATGACAAACCTGTTGATATCTCAAAACTGCCCGAAGACGACAAAGGACTTTATTACAAAGACGAACCATATACCACTAAAAAGTTACAGCAGTGTTTGATCATTACTTATTCCCCTAAATATGCCTTTTACCAGAAATCCATCCGTAGCAAACAGATAGAACGTGCACAAGCGGTGCTGGATTCCGGGAACACAAAAAAGAACCGCAGGAACCCAAACAATCCAGCCAGATTTATTGGAACAACAGCAGTTACAAAAGAAGGTGAGACTGCCAATATCCAGCATTATCTTGATGAACATAAGATTTCTGAAGAAAGCCAGTATGATGGACTTTATGCAGTATACACGGACCTGTTAGACGATGAAGTCAGCGATATTTTAAAAGTAAGTGAAGGAAGATGGCAGATCGAAGAATGTTTCCGGATCATGAAAACAGACTTTTCCGCAAGACCTGTTTATCTGCGGGATGAAAACCGGATCAAAGCACATTTTCTGATCTGTTTTCTGGCATTAATGATCTATCGTTTCCTTGAGAGAAAATTGAACTATAAATATACTTGTGAGGAATTATTAGATACATTAAAAGCAATGAATTTTGCAGAGATTCAGGAACAAGGATTTATAGCTTTATACAAACGGGAAGCCATTACTGATGATCTTCATGAAGCCTGCGGCTTTCGAACGGACTATCAATTTATAACGAAAAGCAGAATGAAAACAATCCAGAAAAAAAGTAAAAGAAAAGAATAAATTACCATACTTTGTGACAATGAGAAAAATCGCCACAGCTCAGTAAATACAAGGGTTGCAGCGATTTTTTCTTTTACAAACTGTCAAAGACGGGAGCAGGAAACAGTAATGTCAATGCTTCGTGGACTTCGAAAGTAGAAGAACAGTTCGAGTATATGTATCGGCTGTTCTTTTTTGATTTTCGGGTGTTAAAACGGTAATGTTTTTCTTGTATACAGTAGAGAACCATAGTATAATAAAACCAGTTTTTTTGCAAAAGTTTAAAAATAATAAGGAAATCGACAAACCAGATGAAAGTCTGGGACGCAAAGCTACTGGGCCTGTAAAATGGCAGCCAGTTGCATGAAATGAGGTGCACTGTCTGTTTGGCAGTGCTTTTTTATGGTAGAGCACTTGAATAAGTAATACAGAAGCTGTTTGGAAAAATATTGTGAAAAATAGCGGGGAGGTTATTGACAATTAATGAATGTAAAATTAAAATCTGGAAGCAAGCAAGCAAGCAAGCAATTGTAGCCTAGAGGATGGGAGAAAGATGAAGAAGTGCAAATTAGTACAGAATATAATGAATTTCAAATTTTGTTACATTATATTTTGCACAATTATATGTTTTATTGTTTTATCCGTTCCTACATTTGCCAAAGAAAACTCTGACAATGTTATCCGGGTAGGATCTTTTGAAGAAACTTATAATACGTCAATGAAAAGGGGGAAAGAAGAGGATATGGTTATGAGTATCTTCAAGATATAGCAGGTTATGCAGGTTGGAGCTATGAATACATAACAAGTAATTGGGAAGATTGCTTTACACAGTTGGAAAATGGAGAGATTGATATTCTTGGTGGCATTTCCTATACAGACGAACGTGCTGAAAATATGCTTTTTTCCGATATGCCTATGGGGGAAGAGAAATATTACATCTATATGGATGCATCCAATATGGATCTTACAGCAGGAAATCTGGATTCTTTTGAGGGAAAAAATATTGATGTGTTGAAAGATCATATACCGGAGGATCTGCTTAACGAATGGGAGTTAAAGTATGGTCTGCATACGCAGCATGTCAATGCTTCTAATACCGCAGAAGTTATGGACAAACTGTCGAAACATGAAATTGACTGCTTCGTTTCAGTAGAAGAATCCCGTTGGGAAGAATCAGATATTTCGCCTGTTACAAGTATTGGAGAGACAGAAATCTATTTTGCCATAAATCCCAGACGTCCGGATATCAAAGAAGCACTGGATAGTGCTATGCGCAGAATCAAGGATGACAATCCATTTTACACTGATGATCTCTACAGGCGTTATCTTTCTGCACAGAGCAGCTCGTTTCTTTCAAAAGAAGAAAGGGAGTGGATCGGGCAGCATGGAGCAATCAGGATAGGGTATCTGAATCAGGATGGCGGTATCAGTAGTGTAGATCCATCAACAGGCAAATTGACAGGTGTTATCACAGATTATGTGGATCTTGCAGAAAATTGTCTGCAAGGTCAGACTCTGGAATTTGAATTAAATGGATATGATACAAGAAGTGAACTGCTTCAGGCATTGCAGGATGGAAAAATAGACCTGATTTTTCATGCAAACCAGAATCCATACTTTGCAGAAACAAATGGATTTGCTTTGTCGGATACTCTATTGACTCTCAATATGGCAGCAATTACGGCAAAGGATTCTTTTGATGAAAATAAAGAGAATATAGTTGCCGTTGAAAAAGATAATTTTGCATTGAAGGCATATCTTTCATACAATTATCCACAATGGGAGATTATAGAATATGGGACATCAGATGCAGCAGTAAAAGCAATGCAGAAAGGGGAGACGGATTGTATTGTAAGAGATTCAGGTACTGTTTCAGACTATTTGAAAAATAATAAGCTTCATAGTGTTTTCCTGACAAAAGAAGCTGATGTTTCATTTGCTGTTCAGCAGGGAGAACCGGTTCTTTTGTCCATTCTGAATAAAACACTGACATCTATGCCTACAGCTCAATTTTCAGGTGCAGTAGTTTCGTATAATGCTTCTTTACGAAAAGTTACAGCGAAGGATTTTATTCAAGATAATTTACTGATGTTTTCACTCATAGTTGGAATCTTTATTTTTGTTGTCCTGTGTATAATTCTTGATTCTTTGAAAAAATCAAAACGTGCGGAAGAAAAATCCAAGAAGTCTGCTGAGCAGGCATTGAAGCTGAATCAGGAGCTTGAAGAAAAACAGCAGGAATTACATAATGCACTTGTAGAAGCACAGAGTGCCAATAAGGCTAAGACTTCCTTTTTAAATAACATGTCTCATGACATCAGGACACCGATCAATGGCATTATTGGCATGCTTACAATTCTTGAAAAAAGCGGAAATGATGGTGAGCGGGCAAAAGATTGCCTGAATAAAATAAATGAGTCTTCGAAACTGCTATTATCATTGGTAAATGATGTTTTGGATATGGCAAAGTTAGAATCGGATACCGTGGTTTTTAGTGATGAATCCATCAATCTGGATCAGGTATGTAAAGAAATCACGGAGTCACTATCTTTTCAGGCAGAAGAAAAAGGACTTCATGTTATAGGAGAACATGATGATTACAGTGGTATATATGTTTGGAGCAATGCAGTTCATCTGAAAAAAGTATTGATGAATCTGTTTACAAACAGTATGAAGTACAATAAGGTGAATGGTTCTATTTACATGAGTATGAGAACGATTGAAAGATCAGAAGATCACATGACATGTGAATTTAAAATAAGAGATAATGGAATTGGAATGTCAGAAGAATTTATAAAAAATAAATTATTTACTCCATTTGTGCAGGCAGATAATTCCCCACGTTCTGATTATAATGGGACAGGTCTGGGAATGCCTATTGTGAAACAACTTGTAGAAAAGATGGGTGGAACCATAACAGTTGAAAGCAAGCTTGGTGAAGGAAGCTGTTTTACTGTAATACTTCCATTTAAAATTGATACGAATGCACGACCGGAAGAAAAAGAAGATTTCAATACAGATATATCAGGTGTCCGGATATTATTGGTTGAAGATAATGAGCTGAATGCGGAAATAGCAGAATTTATGCTGACAGAAAATGGGGCTAAAGTAGAAACAGTGAAAAATGGGTTAGAAGCTGTTCAGCACTTTGAAGCCTGCGAATCAGGAACATACGATGTTATTTTAATGGATGTCATGATGCCGGTGATGGATGGGCTTACTGCCACAAAAACAATAAGATCCCTGGAACGGCAGGATGCAAAAACAATCCCTATCATTGCTATGACTGCAAATGCATTCAGGGAAGATGCAAAAAGATGTATGGAAGCAGGAATGAACGCACATTTGTCAAAACCGATTGTGATCGATGAAGTTATAAAAACAATTTTGAGATATGTACACTAATTGTTATGTAATTTCGGGGCAATTAACTATAATAAATGGAAAACAGGAAAGTACAAGAAAAGTGCAGGGATGGAAGAAAAATGAAAGGAAAAAGAGTGATTGCAGGCATTTTGCTTGCGGGAATTTTAGCAGTCACCCTTACAGGGTGTAAAAACACAGACAATGGTAAAAAAGAAACAGAAAAGCCAGTCATTACCCTCGGCAGCGACAACTATCCACCATACAATTATCTGAATGAGGATGGTGTACCGACAGGCATAGATGTAGAACTGGCTACAGAAGCATTTAAAAGAATGGGATATCAGGTGGAGGTTGTCCAGATTAACTGGGAGAAGAAAAAAGAACTGGTGGAGAGCGGAGAGATTGACTGTATCATGGGTTGTTTTTCCATGGAAGGACGCCTTGACGATTACCGCTGGGCAGGACCATATATAGCAAGCCGTCAGGTGGCTGCTGTAAATGAGAATAGTGATATTTATAAACTGAGTGACCTGGAGGGAAAGAACCTGGCTGTCCAGTCTACAACCAAACCACAAGGCATCTTTCTGAAACGGACAGATGAAAGAATTCCCAAACTGGGAAATCTGATCAGTCTCGGACACCGGGAACTAATCTATACGTTTCTGGGGAAAGGCTATGTAGATGCGGTTGGCGCACATGAGGAATCTGTTATCCAGTACATGAAGGATTATGATACAAGTTTCCGTATCCTGGAAGAACCACTGATGGTCGTGGGGATAGGAGTTGCTTTTGCAAAAGATGATGACAGAGGAATCTGCGAGCAGATGAACCAGATGCTGGAAGATATGCGTCAGGATGGCACATCTCTGAAAATCATTGAAAAATATCTGGATAATCCGGAAAAGTATCTGGAGGTGGATGATCTTGGATATTAAGAGAAGGAAAAAAGAAAAACGAATCCAGCTGATCGGAGGTCTGATTGGAATCTGTGTGGCTGTAGTCTCTTTGTTTTATTTTTTTCATGTGGAAAAAACGGAAGCAGAGAAAAGAATGGTGGAGATTGTAAACTATGTGAAAGTGCAGTGTTCCACCTACACCCATTATAATGAATCTTCGGAATCCAAAAGTCTCCTACGTGCGATTGAAAGTGCCAGACAGATGAGTACAAATATCGCTATAGAAACAGAAAACGGCGGACAGCTAAGCGAGGATTTCCTGAAAGAAAATCTGCAGACTCTCTGGGTGGATGGCATCATTGTACTGGATACAGAAGGAAAGACGGACTGTGAATACAGTACGGATGAATCTCTGGCAAATGAGATTACAGAGTATCTGCAAAAAGAAATTATCATGGATTTTTCCGGATATGAAGAAAGAAGCTATTCGGAACGGTTTACCAGGGAAGACGGGTCGCATATCGACATTGCGGCCTGTGCCAGAAAAGATGCACCGGGTATCGTTGCAATCTATTATTACACATCTCCTGAATTTGCCAGAAACTATACTCTGACGATACAGGGGCTTTTAAATGGCTATAGTACTCAGAAAGATGGAACGATTATTGTTGCAGACGAGGGAATCGTTGTTGCCAGCAACGATGAGAAACTGCTGGGGCAGAGTACAGCCGGTAGCGAAGTCGTTCAGGCAATGAAAAAGCATATAGACAGTCAGCACATTTTTCATATGAAGAATGAAGGAACCGGATGTTACGGAATCATGCTGAAGCATAGGGATTATTATATCTATGCGTATCTTCCAGACAAAGAAGTGTTTCATAACCTTCCATTAAGTGTGACAAGCGTTATTTTTCTTTATTGTCTGATGTTCAGTATATTCTGGTTCTGGACATACAGAACCAATCTGGCGCATCGGAAACAGGAACAGGAAAAAGATGAAAAATATAAAGCAGAACTTCTGATAGCAGCAAAAAAGGCAGAAGCCGCCAATGAGGCAAAAACAGAGTTTCTCCAGCGGATGAGCCATGATATCCGGACTCCGATCAATGGAATCTGCGGCATGGTCAATATGGCAGACCATTATGCAGATGATATGGAGAAGCAGACAGAATACAGGATAAAGGTGAAAGAGGCATCTAATCTATTACTGGAACTGGTAAATGATGTTCTGGATATGAGTAAGATGGAGTCTGATGAAATCGTTCTGGAAGAGATCCCGTTTAATCTGAGCAGTATTTTCAGGGAAGTATTTGTTGTAATCGAGCAGATGGCAGCAGAAGAGAATATCCAGATCGTGTGGGAGAAAAAAGAAATCATACACAGAGATTTTATTGGAAGCTCAGAGTATGTGAAACGTGTGATGATGAATATCCTGTCAAATGCGGTGAAATATAACAGAGAAAACGGATATATTTATATCAGCTACAGGGAGATTCCATCCAAACAGCCGGAAATGACAACAATGGAATTTGTCTGCCGGGATACAGGAATTGGAATGACTGAGGAGTTCCAGAAACATATTTTTGAACCATTTGCACAGGAACAGCCAGGAAGCCGCACAAAATTTACAGGAACAGGCCTGGGAATGCCTATTACCAAAAAACTGGTTGAAAAAATGGGTGGAGCCATTACTTTTGAAAGTGAAAAAGGCGTAGGGACGACATTTGTGATCCGGGTTCCATTCAAAATAGATCTGGATGCGGATAAATGAGAAGAACAGAAGGACGTATCAGAAAAATCTATAAAGGGACTGCATATTCTTCTGGCAGAAGATAATGAGCTGAATATGGAAATTGCTGAATTTGCGATTCAGAATGAAGGTGCTGAGGTGACCAAAGCATGGAATGGACAGGAAGCTGTTGAGATATTCGAAAAAAGCAGATCTGGTGAATTTGATGTCATTCTTATGGACATTATGATGCCGGTCATGAATGGTTATAAAGCCACAAAGATGATCAGGTCTCTGGACAGAGCGGATGCAAAGGAGGTACCGATTATTGCAATGACAGCAAATGCTTTTGCGGAGGACAGAATAAGAGTAAAAGAAGCAGGAATGAATGAACATGTTGCTAAGCCTGTTGATGTGGAATTACTGATAAAAGTAATTCATAAACTAGTGGAGTGAAATGGCAGCCAGTTGCAGAAAAAGCAGTCATTGCATCTTTGACAGTGTTTTTATTTTGAAACAAACTTGGATTATTAATAGTACATGAGAAAACAAGGAGGATTTTTTACAGAAAAAGAAATCCGCAGGGAAAATGGTTTTATATACAGTCAGACCTTTCCTATCTCATCGTTGGAAAGAAAAAATATATCTATGTGACCTATCAGGATGTCAGTGCCTTGCAGAAGAATGAAGAATTGTCAAACGCACTTCATTATAGCCAGAAACGGGATGAGGAGCTTACAAAAGCATTGAAGGCACTTGGAATGGTATTTACCAATATATTTTTAGTTCATCTGGAAGATCAGAAAGTAGAATGGTTAAAAATCCAGGCGGATAAGGAAAATGTCCTGAAACAATGCCAGAATGTCTGTGGGATAAGGAAACTGATCCATGATAATTATATGCTGCCGGAATGCCAGAATGACTATCTTGAATTTACAGATCTTGACACGACCAGTGAACGGTTTGAAAAACATAAGATTCTTCGGTATATTTATCGTAACATGGACAGACAGTGGATAGAAGTAAGTGCCATTGTTCAGAATTGTGATAAGGATGGCAGGGTGACAGATATTCTGTTTCTGACACATGATGTGACAGACCAGAGAGAAAGGGAACTGCAGCAGGAAGATGCCCTTCGGCTTGCTCTCGCCTCTGCTGAACATGCAAATAAGGCAAAAACAGCAGGATCTTTATATTGACACACAAGATGTTGTCCATGAGAATGTTATCACTGACAGATTACGTCTGAACCAGATTCTTTTAAATATAGTAAGTAATGCAATTAAATTTACTCCGGTAGGTGGGTTGGTCAATATTCGCGTATCCGAGAAACCATGTAACAGAAAGGGATTTACTGCCTTTGAATTCAGAATCCGGGATAATGGAATCGGAATGTCTGAAGAATTTCAGGCACATGTGTTTGATTCCTTTTCAAGAGAACGGACATCTACCCAAAGTGGAATTAAAGGGACAGGACTTGGTATGGCTATTATCAGGAATATCGTTGCCATGACTGCAAATGCTTTTGAAGAAGATAAAGAAAAGTCATTTAAAGCAGGTATGAATGCACACATAACGAAACCAATTGATATAAAAATTATACTTGCTGTTTTAGATCAGGTGCTTGGAACTTCATAAAACCCTCACAGATAAAGGAAATAAAAAATATGGATTATGGGCACTTGAAGAAAGAATTGCCAAAGAAGCAGGAGTAGCAGTCTGAAATATTAACGAATGGAAATAGATTAATAGTTCGATTCTGAATTTGAAAAATAAATAAGCTGCCCTTAGTTCTTAGCGGAATAGGCAGCTTATTTATTAACTGATATAACCCCCAGAATGGGAAACTTAAAAGCAACCTGCTGGTTGTTTGTTAATAGCATAATAGCAATTATATAATGTAATGTCAACTAATGTATAAAGAATCTAGTAAAAATAGTACATATGTAAGAATTCCATCCCCAGTAAAGATTGGTGGAAAATTGTATGTTTAAAAATATAGAGGAGGATGATAATGTTATATTTAGACGATATATTATACGAAATAGAGGAAAGCGAGATATGGTCATTTAATTATAATATAATGGAAGGGACAATATATTTATCAATAGTTAATCCATATACAGCGGTAAGACATGAAATGAAAATAGAAAAAATATATAATATTTTCTTTGTGCATAGTGCAAATAAAAAAGAAAAAGAAAGTTTAGACTATTATCCCTTTGTAGAAATGTCATATATAGGGACAGACAAAATTGAATTTCCATTAAAAAAATTAAATTATTAAAAGGTTATAATATAGAATTTAATTTAAGTATTGAGCTTTATACAGATAAAATGTTTATAAATGCTGAAAATATAGTATTTGATGGAGAAAAATATACACTCCCATAAAAGTGGTTCAATTTCGATTTGAGTAATTATTTATGTAAAAACGTAGGAATATTGCGATATTTAGGAAACACCTTGCGAAAAAAGGAGATTTTTCAATGAAAATGCACATCATCGGTACCGGAACAGCAACGGTAAGTAAATATATTAATACATCCTGTGTCTTTGAAGAAGACAATCAGTTATTTCTTGTGGATGGAACAGGAGGTAGTGATATCTTGCGGGCATTTGATATTATGAATCTTGACTGGAAACATCTGCATCATGCCTTTCTTTCCCATGAACATACGGATCATTTTTTAGGGATGATTTGGGTAATCCGCACGATTGCAGAATTATTAGAACTTGAGGAGTATGAAGGGGATTTTTATCTTTATGGAAATGATGAAGTCTTGGGGAAGGCATTGCAGGTATGCCGCATGATTCTTAAGAAGCGCAGTCAGGTTTTTTTGGAGACAAGAATCAAGTTTGTTGTGGTAAAAGATCATGAAAAGAGGCATATTTTAAATTATGATTTTACATTTTTTAATATTGGTTCTACGAAAGCAAAACAATATGGCTTTCTGATGGAATATGATAATGGGAAGAAGCTAGTATTTGCCGGAGATGAACCGTTAAAGGAAAATGGTAAAAAATATAGTAAGGAGGTAGATTGGCTATTATCAGAAGCATTTTGCTTATTTAATGAAGAACCGAAATTTCATGCATATCAATATCAGCATCAGACAGTGAAAGAAGCAAGTATGATTGCACAAGATTTAAAAGTAAAGAATCTGCTGATCTGGCATACAGAAGATCAGACAGGGATAAAGCGAAAAGAACGATATAGCGCAGAAGCAAAACAATTTTATGAGGGAAATGTGTGGATTCCAGAGGATGGAGAAGTTTTTGATATCTGATAAAATATTTATATTATCTACTGAAGCATGCAAACAATTTTTTCTCCCAATATTACGATGAGTTATTCCCAGTAATTACAAAGAAATTATAATATAATGAACTTAAAGTATGTTTGAAAAATCAAAAGGCAATTTGCATACTTTTCCATTCGCTTTTAAACATCATTTAAGATATTTTTATAGAAAGAAGTTGATTTCTTGGAGAAGGAAAAAATGAAAACGATAGCTTTAATTGGTACTTTTGATACAAAGGGAGAAGAGTATCTCTATGTAAAAAATAAAATAGAGAATTTGGGATTACGAACGTTAACGATTCATGCTGGTATTTTTGAGGCTGCTTTTTCACCGGATATTGATCATGATTCGGTCGCTGTTTTGGGAGAGGGAAGTATTGCAGAATTACAGGAGAAAAAAGACCGGGGACATGCTATGGAAGTGATGGCTAAGGGACTTTGTACATTAATTCCAAAGTTATATGAAGAAAGGCTGTTTGATGCGGTTCTTGCGTTAGGCGGCACAGGCGGAACTTCTCTTGTGACTCCCTGCATGAGATTATTGCCTCTAGGCGTTCCTAAAATTATGGTATCTACGATGGCATCCGGGGATGTATCAAGATATGTGGGGACAAGTGATATTTTAATGATGCCTTCTATTGTCGATGTTGCGGGAATTAACCGTATTTCTTCTCAGGTATTAACACATGCTGTTCATGCGATTGTTGGTATGGTGGAACATGAGAATACGGATATTCCAGTAAAAAAGCCACTGATAGCAGCTACGATGTATGGGGTAACGACTCCATGTGTTATGAGAGCAAAAGAATATCTGGAACAGGAAGGCTACGAAGTGATTATTTTTCATGCTTCTGGAACTGGTGGTAAGATGATGGAGTCTTTAATCAACAGTGGAATTGTGGATGGTGTATTAGATCTGACAACAACAGAATGGATCGATGAAATTGCCGGAGGTATTATGGCCGCTGGTCCAGAACGCTTAGATGCAGCGGCGTTGAATGGGATTCCTCAGGTGGTATCCGTAGGTGCTGCTGACATGATTACATTTGGAGAAAGAAGCAGTCTCCCGGAAAAATATAAGAATAGAGTTGTCTATATGCATAATCCGGCTATTACGGTTGTAAAAAGTAATATAGAGGAAAATATTGCATTTGGTATTAAAGTTGGTGAAAAACTGAATCAGTGTAAGAGTAACGCAGCATTATTGCTTCCGATTCGAGGAATTTCAATGAATGATAAGGCAGGCAGTAAATATTATGGTCCAAAGGAAGATCAAGCATTATTTATTACATTAAAGAAAGTGATAAACAATCCTCTTGTTGAGATAATTGATGTGAATGCACATATTAATGAGGAAGCATTTGCAATATCTGCCGCTAAGAAGTTAATTGCACTGATGAAAATGAAGAAGAAGTGAAATGAGAATATGAAAGAGGATTCACTATCCAATAGTGGCGCTGGCATTATATAATTTGGAGGAAAGTAATTTGAATATACAAATTTTTGGCACGAAGAAGTGCAATGACACAAAGAAAGCAGAAAGATTTTTCAAAGAACGTGGTATTAAGTATCAGTTTGTTGATATGAAGGACAAAGGAATGAGCAAAGGCGAATTTAATTCTGTTGCCCAGGTAAATGGTGGATTGGAAAATATGGTTAACTGGGAGGGGAAAGATAAGGATTTGCTTGCACTCATTAAATATATTGCAGACGAAGATAAACTTAGAAAGATACTTGATAATCCCCAGGTAATTAAAACACCGGTGGTTCGAAATGGAAAACAATCTACGCTTGGATATCATCCTGATATCTGGAAAACATGGAAATAAGAATTAAAATCAATCGTAAATTTTTATGATTGATTTTTTGCACATTTGTATGCAGAGAGTTTGGTAAAACCAGATTTTGAAGTATCAGAAAATACTATAAAAATTGTGTTGCCGGTATTTGAAACCAATGCTAATTTAACCGAAGATGAAAAAGTAATTTACAAAATCTTAAGTAAAATAATGCTAAAACCGATAAGTGAAATTGCACCATATGTCCCATTTGGTAAATCGAAAACAATACAGTTATTGAAAACGATGGGAAAAAAGAAAAGCCTTGACAAATAAACGACTGTTTACTATCATTAAAAGTAAACAGTCGTTTATTTTTTGGAGGAAATGTACATGGGTAATAGGAAAGAGGAAATATTAATTGTGGCACTGCATCTGTTCGCCAGAGATGGTTATGAGGCTGTCTCAGTCAGTCAGATAGCAGGAGAGCTTGACATGACAAAAGGGGCATTATACCGACACTACAAAAGTAAGAGAGATATTTTTGACAGTATTGTTAAGCGCATGGAGCAGCAGGATGGCGAACAGGCATCAGATTATGATATGCCGGAAGATGAAAAAGAGAGTATGCCTGAAGAGTATAAGGATGTATCATTGGATGATTTTGTAGAATACAGCAAGTCTATGTTTGAATACTGGACAGAGGATGATTTTGCATCATCATTTCGGAAGATGCTGACAATAGAACAGTTTCGCAGTGAAGAGATGCAGAATTTGTATCAGCAATATCTCGTATCTGGACCGGCAGAATACGTGAAGGAGCTGTTCAAAAATATGAAAATGAATCATCCAGAAGAGAATGCAGTTAAATTTTATGCAAATATGTTTTTCTATTATAGCCTGTATGATGGAGCAGCAAATAAGACGAAAGCAAAAAGTCAGTTTGAACAGATGCTGGATAGAATTGTAGAAGAAATGAAAAAATATGAGTTATGACCTGATTGATGGAGCAGGCAGAAAGGAAAAAAATGAGAAAAGCAATCGTATATGCATCTGTACATCATGGAAATACAGAAAAATTAGTAAAAAGCATAGCAGAAGAGTGTCAGGTTGACTTGATTGATGCTGTAAAACAGTCAGATGCAGATCTGGGTAGTTATGATATGATTGGGTTTGCATCAGGGATTTATTTTTCAAAATTTCATCAGTCAATGTTGAAATTTGCAGAGAAGAATCTACCAGACGACAAAAAGATATTTCTGATTTGTACTTATGGTGGAAGTGCGAATTACAGATCTATAGAGCAGATTTTAAATAAGAAACATTCTAAAGTGATAGGAAAATTCGGATGTAAGGGCTATGATACATTTGGTCCATTTAAACTGGTTGGTGGAATTGCAAAAGGGCATCCGGATGAAGAAGATATAAAGAATGCAGTTGAGTTTGTAAAAGGATTATAAATAGTTAAGCAAAGAAGAAAAACCGGGGAATAGTCCTCGGTTTTTCTGGCATTTTGAGTTGATTGTTTATATTCATTTGGATTTTAGAATAAAAATTATTTGTTATGGTTCAGTAGCGTTTTGATGTCTTCTTCTGGTGTGGTAATAGGTGAAATACCATAATTTTCTACCAGAAAGTTCAGAATATTAGGAGACAAAAACGCTGGAAGAGAAGGACCAAGACGAATGTTTTTGATACCCAGATGTAAAAGTGTTAACAGGATACAGACTGCTTTTTGTTCATACCAGGAGAGAACGAAGGAAAGCGGAAGCTCATTTACAGAACATCCAAATGCATCTGCAAGTGCTACGGCAACTTGGATTGCACCATAAGCATCGTTACATTGCCCCATGTCCATCAGTCGTGGCAGCCCGCCGATTTCTCCCAGATTGAGATCATTGAATCGGAACTTGCCACAAGCCAGAGTGAGGACAATACTATCAGAAGGTGTCTGTTTCACAAATTCTGTGTAATAGTTTCGACCTGGCTTAGCACCATCACAGCCGGCAACCAGGAAGAAATGGCGGGTTGCACCTGATTTTACGGCATCTACTACAGTATTTGCATGAGATAGGATAGCTGCATGACCAAATCCGGTTGTCACTTTTGTTCCGCCGTTGATACCAGAAAATATCTGATTTTCTTTGTAACCACCCAGTTCCAAAGCTTTTTCAATAACTGGCGTGAAATCTTTTTTCTCATCGATATGAACAGCTCCTGGGAAAGCAACCACTTCTGTTGTAAATACTCTGTCAGCATAACTACTTTTTGGCGGCATCAAACAGTTGGTAGTGTAAAGAATCGGAGCCGGAAGATGATCAAACTCTTTCTGCTGATTCTGCCATGCAGTTCCAAAATTTCCTTTTAAGTGTGAGAATTTTTTTAAGAATGGATAGGCATGGGCAGGGAGCATTTCACCATGAGTATAGATGTTGATTCCTTTTCCTTCTGTCTGTTCAAGCAAAAGCTGCAGGTCTTTCAGATCATGTCCGGTTACGACAATAAAAGGACCCTTTTCTACTGTGAGTGTAACATCGATTGGTTCTGGTGTTCCATAGGTTTCTGTATTAGCCTTATCAAGAAGTGCCATACACTTTAGATTGATTTCTCCTACTTTCAATACAGTAGGAAGCAGTCTTTCCACACTTTCTTCATAACCAATCTTAAACAGGGCTTCGCGGAAGAACTGATTTACTTCAGTATCTTCATAATTTAGAACATTTGCATGATAGGCATAGGCAGCCATTCCACGAATACCAAAGAGGATAAGCGACTTCAAAGAGCGGATATCTTCATCGTCATTCCAAAGTTTTTGCATATCGTATTCCTCTGTTCTGCCACAAGGAGCCTGACAGTTGCTGCAATTAGGAACCAGTCTTTCTTTCTCAGCTCTGACTTTTTGTATCATATTTTCGATGGCTGTATTATCAAAACTTACATTTGTAACGGTAGTAAACAATCCTTCTATGATGATACGCCAGGTATTTTGGGATATCATTGTTGTGTCATCCATAGATCTTGCAAGACCGATCAATGCACCTGTCAGTTCATCCTGTAATTTTGCTGTATCTGCCTTTTTTCCACAGACACCGGCATTTCCTGTACAGCCGGCACAACTTACGGTCTGCTCGCACTGGTAACAAAACATTTTTTTATTCATTCTCGTATTCTCCTTTTACTCTATAATCTTTCCATAGTACCTTTGTGACAGGTATCTGCGCAGGCTCCATAGCCGTTGCATTTTTTTATCAATCCGGATAACCTTTCTCATCATTTTTACCCTTCATTAATAGCATGTAACTTTTGTTTCTGTTAGAAGTATAATATGATAAATATAACTTGTATGTTTGATTTCCAACAGAAGAAAAGATTTTGAAAAAATATTTACCTATTCTAAGAAACAGTCCATTTTACGATGGAAGTGTAGAATTCACACTTTATTTACACCTTTGGAAGACCGGATCAGTAGTCAAGACATATGGAAACTGTAAGAGATATGGTTTGAAAATTAGAAATTGATGAATGATGGTATAATTTCAAAATTTGAAAACAGGTACTGGAAGTTCATATTCTATTTTGGCGTCAAATTATCAGTATAAATCAAAAAAATAAACACACAACTTATTAGGCGACATAAGGTATAGATTTAAAATTCAAAAGTGTATTTTGAATCTTTAGGTGATTTTTCTATTAAATTAATCGGTCCAGAAAACAGATATTATATATCGGCTAAAAAATAGTGTGATAGATAAAACAGATGGTGTTTTTGCCGATGGTGTGATATACTATTAGTAGATTAGTACATTTTGGATTTGATTTATGACGGAGGATGGTAGATGAAATACCTTTTAGTCGCTGAAATAGCAAAAAAATGGAATATGTCAGAACGCAGTGTTAGAAATTACTGTGCCCAGGGTCGTGTGAAGGGTGCGTGTCTTATCGGTAAGACTTGGAACATTCCAGAAAATGCGGAGAAACCAGAGCGTATCAATAAGAGGAAAGAAGAACCTATTACTCTGGTGGATATTCTGAAAGAGCAGAAGGCAAGTAAATACTCTGGTGGTATTTATCATAAAACACAGATTGATTTGACATATAACTCTAACCATATGGAAGGAAGCCGCCTGACACACGAACAAACCAGATATATCTTTGAAACCAATACTATTGGCGTAGAAAAAGAAGTGCTGAATGTGGATGATGTGATTGAAACGGCAAATCATTTCCGTTGCATTGACATGATTATTGATCATGCAAAAGTAGCTTTGACGGAGAAGTTCATCAAAGAACTTCATTTGGTTTTGAAGAATGGCACCAGCGATTCTAGAAAAGATTGGTTTGCTGTTGGTGATTATAAGAAACTTCCGAATGAAGTCGGTGGCAGGGATACAGCCCTTCCAGAAGAAGTTGCCGATAAAATGAAGGTCTTGCTGATGGAATACAACGCCAAAGAAGAAAAGACCTTTGCGGATATTCTTGACTTCCATGTGAAGTTTGAGCGAATCCATCCGTTCCAAGATGGTAATGGGCGTGTGGGCAGATTGATTATGTTTAAGGAGTGTTTGAAATACAATATCGTTCCGTTTATTATTGAGGACAATTTGAAGATGTTCTATTATCGTGGATTGAAGGAATGGGACAACGAAAAAGGTTATCTGACAGATACCTGTCTGACAGCACAAGATAAATATAAAGCATATTTGGATTATTTTAGAATTGTCTATTGAAATTGAACAAAACAATATGATGTGTGGGGTGAATACATGCTTATTTATGCTTGTTTCTGGTTATGGATTGAATGGAAAAGAAAATGTTGTTATTGTTGAATTGAAACAATGGGAAATGGAAGCAATTGTGCTTGAAAAGAATCGCGCCAGAAATAGAGCAAGAATTCTTGCAGGTTATTGTTGGAATTGGCCGAAGGCTACCAGAAACAATACAAATTTCCATGATATTGAGATTGGAGATTATTCCATAAGCTGGAATCTAAATGGTGGAGATGCCTTTGCAATCAGTGATGAGTCAGTTCATGAAGCCGGATGTATTCATACATCACAAGGATTAGAATTCGATTATACAGGTGTTATTATTGGGAATGATATGCGATTTGAAAACGGGAAAGTGATTACAGACTATACAAAACGTGCAAAGACCGATAATTCCTTGAAAGGAATAAAAACACTAGCGAAGAAAGATAAAGAAAAAGCAGAGCAGGTTGCAGATGAAATTATAAAAAATACATACAGAACACTCATGACAAGAGGTATGAAGGGCTGTTATGTATATTGCACGGATGCCGCTTTGGCACAATATTTTAAGAAACTGTTAAAACAAAAAAACAGGAATAAAAAACATGGAATTAAGACTATTACGCTATTTTCTGACAGTAGCAAAAGAACAGAACTTTACAAAAGCAGCAGAACAATTGCATATTACCCAGCCAACGCTTTCCAGACAAATGGCAGCATTTGAAGAGGAGCTAGGAGTAGCATTATTTATTCGAAACGGGAAGAAAATATCGCTTACTGATGAGGGAATTCTATTAAAAAGGCGTGCCCTGGAGATTCTCAATCTTGAGGAAAGGACGCTTGAGGAACTGAAAGGAAAAGAAGAGGTTGTAGAGGGCACGATAACCATTGGATGTGGTGAATTTGCGGCAGTGGAGACATTGGCGAAGATATGTAAAACATATAAAGAAAAATATCCGCTAGTTCAGATTGTATTGCATACTGCAACAGCAGATGCAGTGTATGAGATGATGAACAAAGGACTTGTAGATATTGCATTATTCATGGAGCCGGTGGACACCGAAGGGCTGGATTATATCCGGATCACAGATCGCGATCACTGGTGTGTCGGAATGCGGCCGGATGATCCGCTGGCAGAAAAAGAGTTTATAAAAAAAGAAGATCTTATTGGAAAGCCCTTGATTCTGCCGGAAAGAATGAACGTTCAAAGTGAACTTGCCAACTGGTTTGGGAAAGACTTTTCAAAATTACAGATTGCTTTTACGAGTAATCTTGGAACGAATGCTGGAGTTATGGCGGCAAATGGACTGGGGTATCCAATTTCAATTGAGGGTGCTGCAAAGTATTGGCGAGAGGATATTCTTGTACAGCGAAGAATTTCTCCTAAAATCACGACCAGTACGGTGATTGCCTGGCGACGGAATATCCCATATTCTTTGGCAGTCCGTAAAATGATCGAGGAGATTAATGCTTTTCAGGCATAAAACAAAATTCAATATAAGCATTAGACATAATGAAGCGATAGAGCTTAAAATAGATGTGTAAGATGAATGTAAATCTTATACATCTATTTTTTTGTGAAAAATACGTATAGAAAGGGGCTTTTTATTATGAGTAAAAAATTAGTGGCATTTTTCAGTGCAAGTGGAACAACAAAAAAAGTAGCACAGATGATTGCAGAGGAAGTAAAAGCGGATTTGTTTGAGATTGAGCCGAAAGTTCCATATACAAAGCCTGATCTTGACTGGATGAATAAAAAATCCAGAAGCAGTGTGGAAATGAGTGATAAAAAATATAGACCGGAGATTATGAAAAAAGAAATGGATATGAGTTCTTATGACGAGATCCTTCTGGGATTCCCAATCTGGTGGTATGTAGCTCCGACAATCATCAATACATTTTTAGAAGCTTACGATTTCAGTGGTAAAAAGATTGTGCTTTTTGCAACATCCGGAGGAAGTGGATTTGGGAACACTGTGAAAGAATTGCAGTCATCTGCATCAGACGCAGTTATTACAGAAGGCAGACTGTTAAATTGTGGAACGAAACAGGAAATCACTGAATGGGTAAACTCTTTATAAATAACAGCGTTATGGAGGTATACAGAATATGGGAAAAATAGTACAGACAGCAGGAAGAAATACACTTGGTGAATTCGCACCGGAATTTGCACATTTTAACGATGATGTACTTTTCGGAGAAAACTGGAATAACCAGGATATTGATGTGAAAACAAGAAGTATCATCACAGTGGTTGCGCTGATGGCTTCTGGAATTACAGATTCTTCTTTAAAATATCATCTTCAAAATGCAAAAAATCATGGTGTAACACAAAAAGAGATTGCTGCAGTGATCACACATGTCGCATTCTATGTAGGTTGGCCAAAAGCGTGGGCTGTTTTCAATCTTGCAAAGGAAGTGTGGGAAGCAGGCGAAGGAGATTTGCCATACGAAGAGGAAGCGATGCGTGCGCATGCAAAAGAAATGATGTTTCCGATTGGTGCATCAAATGATGGGTTTGCACAGTATTTTTCCGGCAGAAGTTTTCTTGCACCGATCTCCACTTCTCAGGTTGGAATTTTTAATGTGACATTCGAACCTGGATGCAGAAATAACTGGCATATTCATCATGCAAAAAGTGGGGGAGGACAGATCCTGGTATGTGTTGCCGGAAGAGGATATTATCAAGAAGAAGGAAAAGATGCTGTAGAAATGAAGCCAGGCGACTGCATCAATATTCCGGCAGAAGTGAAACACTGGCATGGTGCCGCACCGGATGAATGGTTTTCACATCTGGCAATAGAAGTTCCTGGCGAAAATGGTTCTAATGAATGGCTTGAACCGGTAAGTGATGAAGAATATGGGAAATTACAATAGGAAGGTGAATGAAATGTTTGATAATAGTATTGTATTGAATAATGGAGTGAAAATTCCACAGCTCGGTCTTGGAACATGGTTTATTGATGATGATAAGGCTGCTGATGCTGTAAAAGCAGCAGTAGAGATTGGCTATAGACATATTGATACTGCACAGGCATACGGCAATGAGCGTGGCGTGGGTGAAGGAGTAAGAACTTGTGGTATTCCGCGTGATGAGTTATTTGTTGTATCAAAGGTTGCCGCAGAGCATAAAACCTATGAGGAAGCAATGGCAGGAATCAATGAGACACTTGAAAAGATGGGACTGGATTATCTTGATATGATGATTATCCACAGTCCGCAGCCTTGGGTAAAAGTTAATCAGTGTGAAGATAGATATATAGAGGGAAATCGTGCGGCATGGAAAGCTCTTGAGGATGCTTATAAGGCAGGAAAACTTAAGGCAATCGGAATTTCCAATTTCCTGATTGAAGATATTGCAAGTCTTCTTGAAACAGCAAAGATTAAGCCAATGGTAAATCAGATTCTTCTCCATATCAGTAATACACCAATGGAATTAGTAGAATATTGCCAGAAGAATAATATTGCTGTAGAAGCATACTCACCAATTGCGCATGGTGAAATATTAAATCAACCGGAGATAACTACGATTGCAAAAAAGTATGGTGTGACTGTTCCACAGCTCTGCATTAGATATACGCTTCAGCTTGGTGCAATTTCTCTGCCAAAAACAGGTAATCCTGAACATATGAAGAGTAATGCAGAACTAGATTTTGAAATTAGTGCTGAAGACATGGAACTGTTAAAAAATTTTAAGAAAATTAAGAGCTATGGTAACAGTGGAATCTTCCCTGTTTATGGTGGAAAGATGTAAGGAATTTAGCAATGTCTCTTTATGTGATGGAAGAACGTAAAAAGAATCACGATTGCACAAAAGAGAAAAAACTGGTAAAGGTAGTGCCCAAGTTATTCTTTTATATATGTGAGAGATAAAAACAAAAATTGAAATATTTAGTGTTTGTTGGCCAATGTATGATGCTATGCCAGCATTCTTCAAAGATGCAATATTAAAGTCCTATGAAACTATTGGCTGGGATCTGGGATCATCAACATTTGAAGGCGATGATATCGAATATCCAGATTTTGAGATATTATCAGAGCAGTTAGGTAAGTTAATCGATAATTCTGATTATGCATCGGATATTAAATTCTAAAAAATACTACAGGTACTAATAGCTCTGAATTGATAGGCAAGTCAGTGGAAATGCTTACAAACACAATCGCAGAAATAAGGACATATGGTGAAGGATTTGTAATTGTAGATCAGTCACCTTCTTCAGTTGATATTGCGGCCATTAAGAATACCAATACCAAAATTGTATTAAGGATACCAGAAGCTAATGACAGAGAAGCAGTAGGTCGTTCTATAGGTTTGACAGAGGATCAGGTGAATGAAATCGCAAAGCTTCCTAGTGGGGTAGCTGTGGTTTATCAGAATGACTGGATTAATCCAGTACTAACAATGATAAATAAAGCTAATATAACAGAATCAGCATACGAGTATAATTCAACACTTGAGATTAAACCATTAAAGATTGCTCGTACAGAGTTGGTTACCGTATTAATGCAACCTTGGTTTCAGGCAGAACGAATTAGTAGAAAAATTTTAAAAAATGATTTGAAGGCAATCGAGATGGACCGTTTCTCGAAAAAGAAGATTACGGATCTGATTGACGATTATGTTTTTTGTGGTGGAATATTATCCTGGGACGAGAACGATATTCATGAATTGCAAAAGCTTGTGAAAGCAATATTAGGAATTTCAAATGGAGAGTTTGAACGTATCATTATGGAAGGGTCGCCAGAAGAATTACAATATTGGGTTTCAAACTGTACAGCTATACGGTTCCTGTTTGGGGAGTTCGTGGACATTTGGCGGCTTTTTACTTGAGTTAGTGGCAGAAAGATGTATAATCCACCTGTATAATTGAACAGAAACGGATGCAATTTTCGCCTTACACCCTCCAGTCTTTAGAGGAGGGCACTGAAAAAGTAGATAATACCGTCTATATTTGGTACAATGTATCTATCAAATATAGGCGGTGTTTTTATGATCGAACAACAGCAGAAATTGGTGCTAAGTCCATACATGGAAATATATGAATTAGTAATCCCGAAAGATAATCTTCTCCGACAGATAAAAGAATTGGTTGATTTTAGCTTTATTTATGGTGAATTGCTTGCTAATTATTGTCTAGATAACGGACGAAATGCAGTTCCACCTATCCGAATGTTTAAATATCTGCTTTTAAAATCAATTTATGATTTATCAGATGTTGATGTGGTTGAACGTTCTAAATACGATATGTCTTTTAAATATTTTTTGGATATGGCTCCAGAAGATGAAGTTATAAATCCAAGTTCATTGACAAAATTTCGGAAGCTGCGTTTAAAGGATATGAATCTTTTGGATATGCTGATTGCCAAAACAGTTCAGTTAGCATTAGAAAAAGGAATTATTAAGTCAAAATCCATTATTGTGGATGCTACGCATACAAAATCAAGATACAATCAAAAGACACCACGTCAAGTACTCCAGGAACAATCAAAAAATCTGCGCCGTAGCATTTATGAGATTGATGAAACAATGAAAGAAAAATTTCCTGATAAAAACACAGAGGATTCTTTAGAAAAAGAACTAAAATACTGTAAACAGCTTATTGATGTTGTAAAAGGAAATGAAGAAATTTGCAGTTATCCAAAAGTGCAGGAAAAATTAAATCTACTAGAAGAATCTGTCACTGATGACATGGAACATTTAGAAATTTCAAAGGATGAAGATGCAAAAACTGGTCATAAGACAGCCGACACTTCATTCTTTGGATATAAAACACACATAGCAATGACAGAAGAACGGATCATCACAGCTGCCACAATCACCAGCGGCGAAAAAACAGATGGCAAAGAACTGCCAAAACTTATACAAAAAAGTAAAGCTGCAGGGATACAGATTGAATCAGTCATTGGAGATATGGCTTATTCTGAAAAGAAAAATATCGAGGCAGCAAAAGAAGGTGGTTATGAACTGATAGCAAAATTAAATCCAGTTATTACACAAGGTAACCGAAGAAAGGAAGATGAGTTTGAATTTAATAAAGATGCCGGAATGTATCAGTGTAAAGCAGGACATTTAGCCATTCATAAATATTTCGATAAAAGGAAAAAAGATAAAAAAAACAAAAACCCACGTATGGTCTATTTTTTTGATATTGAAAAATGTAAATGTTGTCCGTATCGTGATGGCTGTTACAAAGAAGGAGCCAAAAAGAAAACATCCACAGAAACAATCATTTGCGATTCCCACAGTGAACAGTTTAAATTTCAGGAAACTGAGCATTTCAAAGAAAAAAAGCGGGAACGCTATAAAATAGAAGCTAAGAATAGCGAACTAAAACATCGGCATGGTTATGACGTAGCGTCATCATCAGGTCTTATTTGTATGGAAATGCAAGGAGCAATGACGATCTTTGCAGTAAATCTTAAGAGAATAATTAAATTAATGAATGAAAAATAAGAACTTTCTCCGAAAAAACAAGCAATTTATATTTCGCCTAACAAAAAATCCACCAGAATCATAAAAATTCTGATGGTTTTTTTCTTTTTTTATTAAAGTCAAAATAAAAATGGTATATTTTTCAGTGCCCTCTCTTTAGAGAGGAGGGTGATGCCCATGACTACAATGGAAGTACTAACTTTACTGATATTAGTTTTTGCGGTTCTGACCTACATAGATAATCATAATAAGAAATAAGCATCCCAACCGTCCAAAGTAAGATGCTTATTTCTTTTTAATATTCAAATTACCGAGGGTAACCGAAATTTGTATTCGGTCATCTTCTAACCAAATTATACACTAGGACTCTTGAAAAAACAAGAGTCCTTTTTAATTGCTAAATAAATCTTGTATTATCTGCTCTATTGTACATTATTTTCTTTTATCCGTTGAGCCATTTCATCTGATTTAGCACCATTTTCCTCCACCCATTGCAACGCTTCATCAAAATATTTAATATAGTTATCAAGATTTTTGGCTATATAGGAAACAAACATATATCTTTTCTTACATAAATTATGAACAGTAAACAAAATCCTCTACAATAGCGTTCATTATCGTATTACAGAGATTTTGAATAAACGAAAAACACTTGTGGAATATATAATCATATTATTTACCATTAGTTCTCTTGCCATAAACTATTGGCAAGAGATAAAAGCTGCTACAATAACGTTGATTGTCATTTTACAGAGGTTTTAAATAATTTAATTGACTTGTTCACGCTTTTTTAAATTACAATATGCCAAATCCGATCTAATACGCCTTCTATGTCATTTTTGCAAAAATATTAAAAAGATATTAAAACGGCTCTACGGGGCAAATATGAGTTTACAGGGGAGTGTTTTAACGTCTTGAATCGAGCCTAAATAAAATTTATGTTTTATACTAAGAGTTGATAAAATAAGAACTTATGATATAATGTGAGAAAATTTAAGAATTTCCGTCTTGTTGGTGAAAGACGGCTACAGCAGTTATAAAAAAACGAGAAAGACACAACTTATGTCAGTTTTCTTTTTGAAATAGCTACTTTTTTTGTGTCTGAAATAGCAAGAAAGGGAAAATTTATGGAGAAAATACCAGTGTGGGAAAAGTATACACTAAGCATTGAAGAGGCAGCGGCTTATTTTCGAATCGGCGAAAACAAACTATGCAACCTCGTAGCCGATAATAGGACGGCAAAATTTTTACTTTGGAACGGAAACCGCCCACAGATAAAGCGGTGACTATTTGAGGAATATATTGACACGTTAGAAGCTATTTAAATGTGTCTTGACTTGAATTTTATGTCGTGGCATACTTATTATATGTTATAAGTTATGTTGCGGCGAATACGTAGAAAGGAAGCGCAAAAAGATTACGAGTTGGAGGCTGACCAAAGCAGGTGTTAGAGTCTTACTGATAAAGAAAGACGTTGAAGAATGCTTCAGGAAAATTATTAATAATCGTCCTCACTTAAAAGTTGAGCCGATAATTGACGGTATAGCGGCTTCCTTTATTTTGATAAAAATAAAAATCCTATGATTTCACTTCATTGGGAAAAATATTTCCAACACATCTGTCAGAAGTATAATAGGCTGTACAAGTTGCAAATGCCAAAGGTTACTCCACACGTTTGCCGTCATACCTACTGCTCTAACATGGCTAGGAGTGGAATAAGTGTGAAAACCCTGCAATATCTCATGAGACACTCAGATATTTCAGTGACTTTAAATGTCTACACGCACTTAGGTCTGGCAGATGCCAAGCGAGAAATCGCCCAAATAGAACAAAAAGAGCAACGGAAAATCAGAGTAAAAAAGTCCCGCAATACTGCAAAAGTGGCTAATTTATGAGCTATAAGACATGGTACAAATTGATTGGTTTTGTACCAATTTGAGTACCAATCGAGTACCAAATGACTGAGAAAATATAAAATATTATGGGAGGTTATAAGAAAACAACAAAAAAAGAGAACTCCCGAAAAGCCTTATAAATAAAGGGTTTCGGGAGTTTTTAAAAAGATATAAGGAGGTATAAAAGTTATGATAAAGGTATTATTTATCTGCCATGGAAATATATGTCGCTCCCCGATGGGTGAATTTATTTTAAAAGATATGGTTAAAAAAAGAGGATTAGAAGATTCTTTCCAAATCTCTTCTTGTGCTACTAGTCGTGAAGAAATTGGAAATCCGATGCATCCGGGGGCGAGGGCAAAGCTTGATGCAATGGAAATTCCTCATACAAAGAGGCAGGCAAGACAGCTGACGAAACAGGATTATGAAGTTTATGATTATCTGTTATGCATGGATAAATGGAATATCAATAATGTAAAACGCATTATTAATCATGATCCTAAGCATAAAGTGCATCTTTTACTGGAATTTGCAGGGAAGAAAAGGGATATTGCAGACCCATGGTATACGGGTAATTTTGATGAAACTTACGAAGATCTCATTGAAGGCTGCGAGGCGTTTCTCGAAGAGCTAGGTGTATAATTAATATTTTATGAGAATATTTTTCACTATGCAGGATATATGAGATTGTGTTAAACTAACAACGAAAGATTTTAATATAAAGTACATGAATGAGGTATAAAGGGAGGATTTTACAAATGAACAGAGCAGAAAGAGCCGCAGAATATCATAAAAAAGGATATAATTGTGCACAGGCAATCGTATGTGCATTTTGTGACAAAGCAGGACTAGATGAGGAAACGGCATTCAAGGTATCAGAAGGTCTTGGTCTTGGTGTCAGTGATACTTACGGAACTTGTGGAGCGGTGACAGGAATGGCTCTTATTATGGGAATGGCGAATAGTTGTGGCGATTTGGAAGCGCCAGTTTCTAAAGCAGATACTTATAAAAAAGTAAGAGAATTAAATGATAGTTTCCGCAAGAAAAATGGTTCTACAATTTGCCGGGAATTAAAAGGAATGGATACAGGCAAGGTACTTCGTTCTTGTCCTGGCTGCATTGAAGATGCTGCCAAAATATTGTCTGAAAAATTAGGTGAATAGTTTCTATTTATTAATAAAATTAACCAAACATGAGCTTTTTAATTATTTTCTCTTGAAAAAAGATTAAATATATGATAATATTCGAAGCATGACAAGGGTGTCTGAAGTATAATAATTATACTTTAGGCGCCTTTTTTATTTTCCGGAATATTTTTTAATTAATGATGAATCATCAAAGAAAGAGAAGAAAGGACATAAATAATTATGAATACAGGAGATACAGCTTTTATGATGATATGTGCAGCGCTTGTCTTTTTTATGACACCGGGGCTTGCATTCTTTTATGGTGGTTTAGTTCGAAGAAAAAATGTTTGTAACACAATTATGGCATGTATTGCTATTATGGGGCTTTCTGTTGTAATGTGGACACTTTTTGGTTATTCGTTAGCTTTTGGAGGAAATCATGCAGGAATTATCGGTGATTTCCGCTGGTTTGGTTTAAATAATGTTGGAATGAGCGCAGGACCTTATGCAGATAGTATTCCTCATCTTGTATTTTGTGCATTTCAGATGATGTTTGCTATGATTACCCCGGCTTTGATCACTGGTTCCTTAGTTGGTCGTATGAAATTTAAAGCATTATTTCTTTTTGTAGCAATATGGTCAGTTATTGTCTACTATCCTATGGCACACATGGTGTGGGGCGAGGGAGGATTTCTTGCGGCAATCGGCTCGGTTGACTTTGCCGGCGGAGATGTTGTTCATATCAGTTCAGGAGTAAGTGCCTTAGTACTTGCCATTATTCTCGGAAGAAGACGAGGCTATGAACATACAACTTATCGAATCCACAATATCCCTTCTGTTGTCCTTGGAGCAACGCTCCTTTGGTTTGGCTGGTTTGGTTTTAATGCAGGCAGTGCATTAAAAGCTGACGGACTGGCAGCGCACGCATTTATGACTTCGTCTATTTCTGCAGCAGCAGCTCTTCTGTCCTGGATGTTTATTGATGTAGTAAAAAACAAAAAAACGACATTAGTTGGTGCTTCAACAGGATTAGTTGTAGGACTTGTTGCTATCACACCTGGAGCAGGATTTGTTCCAATATGGGCATCCTTTATTATCGGTGCGTTAGTCAGTCCAATCTGTTACTTTGGTGTAGGATTTATTAAGAAAAAATTAAAGATAGATGATGCGTTAGATGCTTTTGGATGTCATGGTATTGGCGGAATCTGGGGTGGTATTGCAACTGGTATTTTTACTAAGTCTTCCATTAATCCTGTCGCAAAGTGGGATGGTCTGATTTATGGAGATTATCATTTATTTGCCGCACAGATTATCGGAATTATACTTACGATTGCGGTTGCTGTTGTCGGTACATTAATTTGTGTTGCAATTGTCAGAATATTTACTCCATTACGTGTAAGTGTTCGTGAAGAACAGGTTGGTCTTGACATTTCTGAACATGGAGAGAGTGCTTATCCATCCTTTAACGGTCTTGACCAGTAATATAAATACTATTCGTATGCAATTTCAGAAAAACAGGAGGAATAGAAATATGATGATAAAAGTTGAGGCTTATGTCAGAGAAGATAAATTTGAAGATGTAAAAGCCGCTTTAAATGCGATTGGTGTAAATGGTCTTACTGTATCCCAGGTAATGGGATGTGGTATCCAGCGAGGATATAAAGAAATTGTTCGTGGTATGCAGGTTGATATGCAGATGCAGCCTAAAATTAAGTTTGAAATCGTTGTTTCTTCAGAAGAATGGGAAGCAAAAACGATTGAAGCGATTGAAAAAGCTGCCTATACAGGAGAACCTGGCGATGGTAAGATATTTACGTATGAGGTTCGTCATGCTCAAAAGATTCGTACGAAAGAAACTGGATATGATGCGATTCAGGCAACAGAATAATAAGAAGAATAATAAAAAGGGGCTATCAGAAAATAGATAGTTCCTTTTTATTTTGGACAAAATGATTATTAATAGATTCGGATTCATCAAGATAAAACATCATATGGATTTCAAAATTTGTTTTTTTGCGCTATAATATAGTCTGTTCTATTTGTACAGAAAAAACGAATTATTTATGAAAATTTTGAAAAGAAAAGGAAAAAAGATGAAATATTTAAAACCACATTTTTATGACAAGTTTATCTGCACAGCAGGAGATTGCCCAGATACCTGCTGTGCAGGATGGCAGATTATGATCGATGAGGAATCTTTGGAACGTTATGGAAAAGAAGCAGGTGAATTTGGGAGACATCTGCGTAATTCAATTGATTGGGAAAAGGAGTGCTTTTATCAGAATAACCGTCGGTGTGCGTTTTTAAATGAGGAAAATTTGTGTGATCTTTATAAAGCATTAGGACCCGATGCACTCTGTGATACCTGTAAATCCTATCCAAGACATACGGAAGAATATGAAGGGCTTAGAGAATTATCCTTATCACTTTCTTGTCCGGAAGCAGCAAAAATCATTTTGTCCTGTAAAGAACCTGTTCGATTTCTAGAAGAAGAAACAGATGAGGAAGACGATTTTGAAGAGTTTGATTTTATGATGTTTTCCCAGTTAGAAGATACTCGAGATGTTCTGTTTTCTATTTTGCAAAATCGTTCTATTTCATTGACGCTCCGTATGGAAGTTTGTGAACAGCTGGCAGAAAGTTACCAAATCTGTATGGAGGAACAGCGAGAATTTGATATTGATAATCTTTTGCGAGAATGTAAGCGTTATCAGAAAGAAGGTCATTTGCAGGAATTCGTATTGAAATGCCTTGCAGGAAAGGGGGTTAATGCCGCATCTCTTCATCAATGGGAACGGCAAAAAGAAGAATTACAGATTCTTCGGCATCTGGAACGCCTGCGTCCGGAATGGAATCAAGTGCTTGATGGGGCTGATAAATGGCTTTATAAGACAACGAAAGAGAATTATCATCACATTTGTAATGAATTTCACGAAATGTATGGTTTGTTGAGTATTCATAAAGAAGAGTGGAAAAATATAGGCGAACAATTTCTGATGTTCTTTGTTTATACATATTTTTGCGGAGCTGTTTACGACGATATGGTTTGTTCTAAAATGGAACTGGCATTATTTTCCGTTCGCTGGATTCAGGAATTTTTAATCGTTCGTTGGTTAGAGAATGGAAAAAAACTTTTCATGAAAGATGTGGAAGAAATCTCCTGGCGATATGCGCGAGAGGTTGAACATTCAGATGAAAACTTAAATACATTAGAAGACTGGCTGTTTGAAAAATATGCACCAAAAGGCGGTAGTGATAATTCGCCAGCATAATTTGACTTGATTTATTTAACATCAGAATTATGATGTAACAAAAGCAAGTGCAAGAAAAACTCCGAGAGTACATAATAAATAAAATAGGAGGCAGAATTATGTTAAATAATAAAGAAAAGAGCTCAAATCTTGAGATGTTTATGAAGCTTATAACAGGACATTTTAATAATAAAGAGCAGTTTGAAGAGATGCAAAAAGCGGGAAAAGTATATCCATATGCTGAGCACGTGAATACAGTCTGTAATGACAAGATTAAAAATCTTCCAGTGGATTTTCAGGGAAAGTTTCTTGTAGAAGAAAGCTATTATGAAACAAATGGAAAGAAACATGCCTCTCCCCATATTTTTTTATTTACAGAGGAAAAGGAGGGAATTTTACTTTCATCTTATGAAATACCGGCGGGAGCAGATAAAAATACATTTACGTATGATTCCATGCTGCCGGTAGAATATAGTGAATTAAAGAAGTCGGAAAAGTTTACACCGGCATTATATGTTGAAAATGATGGTATTTGGGAAGGTGGAAGTACAAGCCAGTTTACACCGGTTATGAAGTTTAAATTGTGGGAACGTTTTTCAGGGACAGGTTTGGAAGTAGCCGAGAGTATGGAGGTCAATGGAAAAAGAACATTTGGATATGATATTCCAATTCTTTATAAGCGTGCATAAAAGAATGTAATAATAATTTGGAACCATTTGCACAAAGAGAGATATTATAACGACAAGTAGATAAAGAAAATCAAACGTAGTAGTGTATAAAATGAACCCGGTAAAAATCAGGAAACTTTGCCCCTTTTCTTTTTTACAAAATTAGTATATGATGATACAAGATATTTGAAATGAGGTGAAGAACAATGATTTGTAAGAATTGTGGCGCACAGACAGAGGGAAACTTCTGCAATAACTGTGGAGCTCCACTTCCGAAAGAAGTAGCAGGTAATAATGAATCTATGGATGCAGAATATAAAGTATATAATGAAGAAGATGCGCAAAAGGAGAATCAGCAGCAGAAGAATGTAAAAGTTACAATTAAAAATAAAAGAGGAGGTTCTTCAAGAAATACAAGAACCACTCAGACAAAAAGAAAGCGCCGCTCCGCTTTAAGTGCTGGTGGAGATGCTGTATCAAGCGCGGCTTCTACAGCCGGAACTGTTGTAGGAAAGAGTGTAAAAACAGCCGGAAATCTGCTTTTTACAGGACTTCATTGGCTCTGTGCACTTCTGATGCTTGGAATTGTACTGCAGATTTTTAGAAATGTCTTCAATTATACAAGCATAGGCGCAATTATGGAACTTCCTTCCTCAAGAGACATTAATAGTATTATATTTGTTGGAGGCAGTGCCTTTTTCATTCTTTTTGGAATTATAGAAGCCTTATGGATTTTAGGTTCTAAAAAAGTAATGGATATGGGTGTTCTTAGAAATATTGACACCGGAAGAGGCATTTTTGCCTTCGGATTATTTCTAATTATTACGATACTTGCCCCATTTATTGATGGCTTTCTTTCTCTTGGATATAACGGTATAGAAGGTGAGGGTGGAAGATGGATCTTAGATGCTTTTACAGGAAGTAAGACGATACTTACTTTTGCGGCAGCCGGATTAATCCTTTCCTTTGTTCGAAAGATGAGGGGAAGCATCAGAGGAATGATCGCATAGATAAAAGGATTCTGTTTTTAAATTTTAAAATCAAAATGCACTGATTTGCATATTAATAAATAAAACAGGTTTGGCAAAGTGTTTTGGAACATGTTATGAGTAAATATTATCCAGATATCAGTCATTATCACCCAGTACGAAACTGGGATACTGTTAAAAGAAGCTGTCCCTTTCTTATTATGAAAGCGACACAGGGGATTTCCTATATCGATAAAACATTATACACTAATATAAAAGAATGTGAAAAAAGAGGAATTCCATATTGGTTGTATGCATTTCTAAACCGAGGAAAAGAAGTTGACCAAACCAGATTTTTAGTCGAAGTCTGTAGAGAACGAATAGAAAAACATTTTGTAGGGTATGTGCTTGATGTGGAATCAGGCAATGCAGAAGCAGATATAGAAAAATCTCTCGATTTTTTAAAGAGACAACGACATAAAATGATGCTTTATACGATGTACTCAGAGTACGAAATGTATAAACAAGTAATTTACAGACGACCAAGGAATTGTGCGTGGTGGGAAGCTCGTTATGGATTAAATAATGGAAAATATAATCCTCGCTACGATGTTCATAAGGGAGCAGACCTTCAGCAATTTACGTCTAATGGATTTTGTCCGGGAATATCCGGAAGAGTTGATTTAAATCGGATTACAGACCAGGGAAAGAGTGAAAGATGGTTTCGTAATTCTGGAAAACGTAATTAAAATAAGAACCGCCTGTCATAGTAACTATAAAGATAGCCGCTATGACAGGCGGTTCTTATTTTTTTCTTTTGATTCCTTATAGGAACGCGTTTGATACCAGATTGCTACACGCCTTATCGCAATCTTCAAAAATAATTAGATCGCAATATCTCCTACCCCATTTAAAATAAGTCTTGGGCGATATGGAAATTCTTTGATAGTTGCTCTTGTGGATACTCCTGAAAGTACTAAAGCAGTATCAAGACCAGTTTCAATACCAGCAATAATATCTGTATCCATTCTATCACCAATCATTACTGCCTCCGAAGAGTGCACACCTAAAATTTGTAAACCCGTACGCATCATTAATGGATTCGGTTTACCGACATAATAAGCCTTTTTTCCTGTAGTTGCTTCAATCGGTGCAACAAAAGCACGACAGGCAGGTGCGATACCACCCTCAATAGGACCGATAATGTCAGTATTTGTTGCAATTAATCGGGCACCTTTATTTACAAGATTCATGGCAGTAATAATATGTTCATAACCATAAGTTACAGTTTCTCCTACAACAACATAATCCGGATCCACATCATTAATTGTAATTCCGGCATCATATAAAGCATTATAAAGTCCATGATCTCCAATCACATAAGCGCTGCAGCCCGGAGCCTGAGATTGTAAAAACTTCGCTGTAGCTAATGCACTTGTGTAAAAATGTTCCTCCCCAATATCCAATCCCATACGATATAATTTATTCTGTAATTCTTTGGGCGAGCGACTGCTTGCATTTGTAAGAAAAAGAAATTGTTTTTCCTCTTTTTGTAACCATTCAACAAACTCTTTTACACCCGGAAGAAGTTGATTTCCATGATAAATTACACCATCCATATCGCAGATAAAGCCTTTTTTTGCTCTTAAACTTTCCATAGCTGTTTATTCTCCTTTTTACAATTATAACCTGTAAATATTTTCAATTCTTAAATATAGTCTTCAAGCGTATTGTAACGATTTATTTCGTTGTTGTAAAGTGAAAAACGAGAAAATAACACTATTTTCAAACATTTTACAAAAGACATACGTGTTTTATATACAAATTTTAATCATCGTATATTCTATTTAATGTAGATCATAATTACTCATTGTTTTTCCTTCTCCAGTTAATGTTTCAAAGTCTTTTATGAAATCATCAACTGCGGAAGTGATGGCCTGATTCTTAACAAGTCCTTCAATGATGTCCGGAGCAATAGTAGAAGCTCCGATTCCATATTCACATAATTCAAGAACCTGCTGTGAATTTTTAAAGCTTGCAGCAAGAACTTCTGTTTTTAAATTATTATTTTTAAAAATATCATGGATTTGTTTCGTAACCTGAATCCCATTGAATCCCATATTATCAATACGATTTACATATGGAGCTGCGTAAGATGCGCCACATTTAGCAGCGAGGAATGCCTGCATTGGGGTGTAAATAGCAGTAGCTGTGATATTGATATTTCCCTTAACGAGAATTTTCATTGCTTTGAAGCCTTCTGGAACAGACGGAACTTTTACATAAGTATTTGCTCCTAATTCTTTTACGATGCGGTGGGCATCTTCAACCATACCTTCCGCATTTTTCGCTACAACCTGCACATGAAGTTCTGTATCTTTCCCAATAAAACTACGAATTTCTTTTAATACTTCAAACGGCTGTCTTCCGCTTTTAGCTAAAATAGATGGATTTGTTGTTACTCCATCTACAGGATAGTAATCGCAGATTTTTTTAATAAGGTCAATATGTGCATCATCAATCAACAATTTCATAAGTAATCGTTCCTTTCTGGTTATGTATTATAATTATCTGTTTCATATAAATAAAAATCATACACTGTTGTCACGAACTTGTCTATATATTTTTTCACTTCCATATTTTAGAATATCCATTATAAATAGTTCTTTCAAAAAGCTTTCTTCACTATAATTGACAGATATTATGGCTACCTATATAATAGCCATAGGATTGTTTTGTATAAAATAAATTGCAAGATTGTGGAGTGCTTAAACATGAAAAAAGTTTTAAATTCAAAGAAATTATCATATATTACCCGTAGCTGTATGATTCTTTTAACAACAGTTTTAATTATATTGTTTTTTTGCATTATGTTACTGGTAGGACAGATTCAGGGGACAGCAAGGGTTGTTAATTATGCGGGATTGGTGCGTGGTAAAACACAGCGTATTATAAAGCTTGAGAATGCCGGACAGCCTCATGATGAGATGATTGAAAGTGTTTCTTCCTATATTAAAGGATTACGTTATGGCAGTGATGAATTGAAACTTGTCCGATTGGATGATGCTGCTTTTCAAGTTAAAATGAATGAACTTAACAGATATTTTGAAAAATTATGTAAAGAGATTCTTCTCATTCGTGAAAAAGGATATGAGAATACAAATATTATTGAGATGAGCGAGACTTTTTTTAATATATGTGATGAGGCAACCGGACTTGCTGAAGCGTACTCTCAAAGGAAGGCAACTGCTCTTAACAGATTAGAGCAGATTGTTTTCGTTGATATTGGAGGTCTTATTATTATCATTGCCATTGAGCTTGTGAAGGCATTACGTTATGCAGCACAAAACCGCATTTTGCAAAGTAAGGTATATCTTGATGAGGCAACTGGTCTTCCGAATAAAAATAAATGTGAGGAGATTCTTAATAAACCGAAATTGTTAACTACCGAAGATGCTGTGGCAGTTTGTGTGTTTGATCTGAATAATCTTCGCAATATTAACAATACTCTGGGGCATGATAAAGGAGACGAATATATTTATTCTTTTGCTAAACAGCTTCGCATTGCTGTCTCGGATGAGTATTTTGTAGGCCGCGATGGTGGTGATGAATTTATTGTTGTTTTAAACGGGGTTACTCGTGCTCATGTAGAGAAATGTCTTTTAAATATTCGGAAGCAAACAGAAACGTATTCAAAGGAACATCCGGAAATGCCGATCAGTTATGCTGTTGGTTATGCCCTGTCACAGGATTTTGAGCAGGCTACGATGAGGGAATTATTCCGTTATGCCGATAAAAATATGTATATTGATAAGAATCGTGCCAAAATGGAAGAGGCAGCGGAAGAAAAAAGGATTAACCAGTCTTTATTAGCAAAGGTAAAGGATATGGGATATCATTTTTCTGATTGCCTTTATTGTGATGCATTTATGGACAAGTATCGTACTTTACGTGCCAGTAGTGAATTTTTTCTTGCAGAAAATGGAAGCTATTCCGGAGCGGTAGAACAAATTGTTCGTAAACTGGCTACTGACTCTACACGAAAGACTATATGGACGCAGCTTCAGATTGATTATCTGAAAGAACATCTTACAAATAAAAATTTTGTTCATGAAATTTCATATCAATATAGAAAGGGAGATTCCCCATTACATGGAAGATTAACTGTTATTTTTTATGATGCCAGTCGTGATGGGGCCGTACACCATTTTATCTTGGGATTTGAAGTATTTCATGACAAAAATATTGCAGCAGCGGATGAAAAGCTGCAATTAACGCAGTATTATGAGCAGATGAAACAGATTATTCTTGAAAATGGAAATTATGTAGAAGCATTACTTGATACGGCAGAAGTAGTTTGTACGGCGGATTTTACGCATGATCGTCTGGAAAATATTTTTTATCATTCAAATAGTCTACAAAAATTCAATATGAAAGTAAGTCTGCCATGTTCTTATAATGAATATTGTGTAAAACACAAGGAGCTGATAACAGAAGATACCATAGAGAATTATCGTATTGTAGACTCATCTGCAAAGTTATTGGAACGTTTCCATACAGGAGAAAAACAGGTAATAGTAGAATATCGTGAAAAAGATATTAATGGTAAACCAATCTGGCTTCAAAAAACGGTATTAATGTCAAGAGATACTGTTTATGACAGTGAACTTCAAAAAGAGTCAACGGTAGTGCATGGAATTATTTTATTTAAGAATACAGCAGTGTTTCATGAAAAAGATCAGCAGGAAAAAGAGCGCCTGCAGCTTGCATTTGAAAAAGCAGATTCTGCAAGTCGTGCAAAAACAGAGTTTGTTAACCGTATGAGTCATGATATTCGTACTCCGATCAACGGAATTATAGGTATGCTCGATATAATCCGTAAAAATAAAGACAATGAAAAAAAGGTGGAAGAATGTCTTGATAAAATTCAACTTTCTGCTGGACATTTGATGTCTCTTGCAGATGATGTCCTTGATATGAGCAAATTAGAATCTGGACGACTTGTGTTAGAGGAAGTTTCTTTTAACCTCTTACAGGTTATTGACGAAGTGTGTTCTTTAGTTAATGCACAGCTTCTTGAAATGAAATTATCACATCATGCGCATCGAAAAAATTTAGACCATATGATGGTGATTGGAAGCCCTACACGCCTACGTCAGATTATGGTGAACTTGTTTAGCAATGCTATTAAATATAATAAAATTGGTGGTACAATTGATACGTATGCAGAAGAAATTTCTTTTGACGGAACTACAGCCTGGTTTGAGTTTAAAATAAAAGACAGCGGAATTGGAATGAGTGAAAAGTTTGTAAAGGAAGAACTGTTTGATATTTTTACTCAGGAGCAGGTGGATGCACGAACACGTTATAAAGGAAGTGGTCTGGGTATGTCCATTGTCAGACAGCTGATTGAAGCAATGAATGGAACGATAGAAGTAGAAAGTATTTTAGGAAAAGGAACAACATTTATTTTCCGCCTTCCATTTAAAATAAATCAGCCAGAAAGTTCTTTACCTGATACAAAAGAATCACTATTATCCATTTCAGAAAAATCAATGAAAAAAGGCAACACTGCTTCCGAAGTTAACAGTTTAAATAATAACTGTTTGGATTGTATGCATATTCTTTTGGCGGAAGATAATGACCTCAATATGGAAATAGCAGAATTTTATTTACAGGAATACGGAGCACGAATTGAAAAGGCATGGAATGGTAAAGAAGCCGTAGAGAAATTTCTGGCATCTGCCCCAAATACCTATGATATGATTTTAATGGATATTATGATGCCAGTTATGGATGGTCTTGAAGCAAGTCTGGCTATTCGACTTTCTAAACGTACGGATGCAAAAAACATTCCGATTATCGCAATGACAGCACAGGCATCTAAAGAATGTATGCAGCAATGTAGTGACGCAGGTATGAATGGACATTTGACAAAGCCAGTTGCCTCTCAAAAATTAATAGAAACTATTATAGAATTTGCATAATTTTACATATATTAATTAGATAAGAAAGGAATACATACAATGAGAATTTTATTTATAAGACATGGGGATCCCGATTACTTAAATGATACATTAACTGAAAAAGGCTGCAGAGAAGCCGATCTTTTAGCCAAGAGAGCGGTTACTCTTCAAATGGGAGAATGTTATATGTCTCCATTAGGAAGAGCACAGCGCACAGCAAAACCCTGTTTAGAGGCAGTGAACTGCGAAGCTGAAACTTTAGCTTGGTTACAGGAATTCCCTGCTCAATTAGATATAAATAAAGCACCTGAACTGGCGGAAGCTTATCCCGATGTAAAGAAAAACGAAAAAGGATATCTTCCAAGAATCGTATGGGATATGATGCCAGAACATCTGACAGAACATAACGAATATATGGATAGAATCGCATGGAGAGATTCCGTTGTAGCACAGTGTTCTGATATGGTCGAGGTATATGATAACATCATACAAGAATTTGATAATCTTCTTGCAGAACATGGGTATGTTCGTGAAAATGGTCATTATCGCGTAGAAAAAGAAAATACAAAAACGATTACCTTTTTCTGTCACTTCGGTCTTATAGGTGTACTCCTTTCGCATTTGTGGAATGTTTCTCCATTTACTTTATGGAATAGTCTCGCATTAGCTCCAACATCTGTTACAGAGCTTGTAACAGAAGAAAGAAAAAAAGGCATTGCTTATTTTCGCGGTTTAAAAGTAGGGGATGTGTCTCATCTTTATGCCGGTGGGGAAGAACCGTCTTTTGCCGCAAGATTTTGTGAAGTCTACAGCAATAAAGCTCAAAGACATTAATTATTGATTTATGGATTTGGTGTAGACGACACTGCTGAAGAGGGATTACTTAACTGAATTGTATTGAAATTTCTAAAGAAAAGAGAATTTTTATAAGTTTGATTTTGTTCCGTTGCGCTAAACGTTTCATTTTGCCTCGAAAAACGAAAACTTCGGAAAAATAAGTCCGAAGTTTTCAGAGTCAAAATTCCACAACACAAAGTCACAAATGCAATACTTATAAAAATTCTCTTTTCTTTGCCATAGTTTCCTTCCAATTCAGCAAAAGGCTTTATCTCAGTCGAGAAGACTCCCACCTCTTTCAGGTGGTGAGTGACAGCAAATTTGTCTTAGTGGGAGTCCAATCTCCGACTGAGATAAACGCTCCGCGAGGATGCGCAGTGATTCTGTAAAGAATATGTCAGCTTACGCTGACCAGAATCACGCGCCAAGTCTCGCAGCGGCTCGACTTGAATACAGCGGCTGTCTAATCTAAATCCATAGTTGGTGAGAATGGAATTTTCCAGAATATTATGGCTTTCTATGGAATTAAATTTTAAAGGATTGACATTCAAACTGGAGATTTTCATTTGAATAAAAATCACAGACTTTGGGACAATCCCCTTATTTTTCTCAGGTAGAAATCCTGATTTCATCTGTTTCGCCTTACAAATCAGGATTCATTCTCTTTAATTCTGGAAGGACAGTAGCGAGCATGACGATAAAGCACAGGCTTCCGCCAAGTACATTGGATACTGGTTCTGCTATGAAAACACCGTTACATCCCATATGACAAGCATACGGAAGTAAATATGTCAATGGTACAACAATGATGACTTTACGCAGTAAGGAGAAAAAAATTGCCTGTTTTTTCTTATTGAGAGATTTAAACATTGTCTGTCCGGTATATTGAAAAATCATAAAAATAAAGGCTGCAAAGTAAAGCTTCATTGCAGGAATTGTATCAATCATAAGACTTTTATCCGAGCTAAAGATTCCAATTAAGAATTTTGGAGCAAGAAGAATGATTCCCCAGGCAATAAGACTGTAAATTAAAGCAAGAACAGACATAGTGATCCATGCCTTGATTACTTTTTTTGGTCGTTTTGCTCCATAATTATAACTGATAATCGGAGAAGATCCTTCAGAAATAGACCATATTGGGGTTTCTATCATTTGTCGTACACTAGATATGATTGTCATAACTGATACATAAACATCTCCTCCTGTTGCTGCAAGAACATTATTGCAGCAAATCGTCACAAGGCTGTTTGTAAGCTGCATAACAAATCCTGCTGTTCCAAGACTGACGATATTTTTTGCATCTTTCCCGCAATTCTTAATTTCTTCTTTATGTAGTAATCGAATTTTGTATTCTGCTTTTTTTGAAAGAAAATAGAATACAAATCCAGCAGATAAGCATTGCGATAATACGGTTGCTATAGCAGCCCCACGTATACCAAGATGAAATACAAAGATAAAAAGAGGATCAAGTACAATATTGGCTATGGCTCCGATAATAACAGAAATCATACCTGTTGTTGCATATCCTTGTGCATTAATAAAAGGATTCATTCCGGTTGCGATCATTGACGGAAAAGTTCCGATCAGATAAATCATAATATAAGGATAGGCATAGATGAGTGCATTGTCAGATGCACCAAATATTGTAAGAATCGGCCTGGCAAATAAAAAAACGACACACATCAGTAAAATCGAGCATATCGTGAGCATAAAAAAGGAGGTATTCATGATCATACCTGCTCTTTTTGTATCGTTACGTCCTCTTTCAATTGCAAAGATAGGAGCACCGCCACTACCAAACAAGTTGCTAAAAGCCGTAATAATCACGATAATTGGAAAACACAGACCAACCGCTCCAAGCGCAGTTGTTCCGATATCTGGTATTCTTGCAATATAGATTCTATCTACAATATTATAAAGAAGACTTAAAATCTGTGCAATTAACATCGGTATGGCTGCTTGAAAGATGTTGGTAGTAATTTTTCCGTTGTCAAAATCAATTCTTTTCATAAATAAAATCACTTCCTGTTATGTTTACATTTTTTTTACTTAAGCGATTATAACACGAAATTGGCTATATGAAAAATAATAAATGTAGGGATAATGAAAGATTTTAAGGGATGTCTACAGATAAGATTATCAATCATAACGGCAGGCATCCCTCTTGTTATAGAAATAAATAAATTATTTTTTTAATCGACTCAGTTCAAGTTGTAAATTATACTTTTCTTCTTTTATTATATCAAGTGTATTTCGAAGTTCTTCTGTTTTGGAAATCATTTCCCTTTCTTTTTCAATAACAGCTCGTTCTTTTATAAGCTCGGCATCTTTTACCTGTTCTGCAAGCTGAATACGTAAAGTATTTAATTCCTTTTCCTGAGTAGTAAGAAGGGATTCTTTTTCGGAAAGCTCCTTTTGTGTATTTTCCTTCATATGCAGTTTTTCCTGATTTAACTTTTCGATAGTAGAAGAATCATTCTCTTTTTCTTTTTTTAACTGCTCTATCTCTTTAATATGTAAAAGTTCGTTTTTTTCGTAGTCTTTTATTTTAAATTGCAGATTTGAAACTTCCTGATTTAAAGAAGTCACTTTTTGTTCTAAAGAATTATAATTTTTAGCTTTTTGTTCTGCTATACGTAACTTTTCCATCAGCATGATATTTGTTTTATCTTTTTCTTTTGCAAGATTCACAGCAGAGGCCGTTTGTTCTTCGGCAGCTTTTCTTGCAGATTCTGCGGTTTCCTGCAATTCTTTTAGATCATTGTATTTTCGTAGAGCTTCTTCCTTCTCTGTAATGAGTTTCCCCAGTTGAATCTTATAGTTTTTTTCTAATTCTTCGTTTTTTTCCCGAAGTTCTGCCATACGGCGTTCATATTCTGTCCGGATTTCTTCTTTTCCGGAGAGGGCGGCAGTGAATAGATTACGAATATTCGTAATGGAAGCATCTAGTGCCTCTGTATCTACGCCGCTTCTTTTTAATTGATCTTCCTGCAAATGGGTGGATACAAGATCAAAAAGACGATTCAGTGTAACTCCTTTTTTTTCTCCAGGTTCTTGTAATTCCTCTATAAGCTTATTGCCGCGGGCGATAACATTTTCATCGGCTGCAATTGCAAAATTTGCCATAATAAATTCCTCCAATTTTCTTAAAATTCTTCTTCTAAAATCCGTTCTCTTTTTCTTCTGGCAAGTGTAGCGGTACTGATCCCGGTCATGCTCTCAACTTGTTTATAACTATATCCTTCTTCTAAAAGAGAAAGGGCATGATCTATCTTTATCTTGCTGATTCGAGGTCTTCCTTCTTTAAAATCTTCTTTTTGTCTGGCAATCGCCTTTCCTTCCTGGGTTCGTTCAACAATCATATCACGTTCAAACTCAGCAAAGGCAAGCATAATTGTTCGAATCAGCTTGCCGGTAGGCGTATTATCCATAATACCCATATTTAAAATATGTACAGTGACTCCTTTATCAAGCATCGTATCTATCAATGCGATTCCCTGCGTGGCACTTCTTGCAATTCTGTCTAACTTAGTTACAACAACTTTATCGCCATCTTGTATCACTTTTAGCAACTTGTCCAGTTGTGGTCTGTGTTTCTTTGTCCCTGTAAATGCATCTGCATATATTTCTTCTGCACCCGCTTCTCTTACTGCCGCCTCTTGTGCCTCTATACTGTTTCCGTCTTTCGCCTGTCCCTTCGTTGATACCCGGCAGTATCCGTAAACCATTGATAATCCTCCAATTTTGATAATAAGTTTTGATAAAACTCACAGCTCTATTTTTCGTTGTTTTTGAGACGTTATCAATACTGTTAAGTTTTGATAAGGGTATATTCCCCCTAAAAGCTTTAAAATGCCTCAAAAACCTTTTCTACAGCATACAACATCTCAAAAAAAACTTCAAGATGCATTTTTATCAATTAATATTAATTAATATATTACAATTAATAACATATATCTTCTGAAAAATGTTAGATAAATACTGTAAAACAAATAATTTACATAGGATGTGCCATTTTTTCTTAAAAATCAATTTATAAATAGTAAAACAGAATGCGAAATAGCATGGTTTCTGGTTATTTATAGATTGTACTTATAATTTCATTAGTTTTTTTGCCTGATTTTGGGGAGATTTTCGTGGAATAATAGAAACAAAGAACTAAATTTTAGAAAATAAACGGTTAATACCATTGTGTAGATTAAAAATATAAGAATGTTGGCGGCTATATCGCATATGATATAACAAAAAATGCACATAGTCGAATCAGTTTTTGTGCAAAGAAAAATAAAGAGATAACTTTCTCTTGCAATAACAATAGAAGATTCGCTATGTGCATTTATTATTTTTTGTATTTTTTCAAAAATATTCCGGTATGCTTGAAATTAGTTTTTTGTAAGTTTTCGTGCTTCTCGTTTTTTCTCAAGGTTTGATACAACAACGCAGCAAGAAGCATCTCCGGTAATATTAACCGTTGTACGTCCCATGTCAAAGATACGGTCAACTCCGGCAACTAAAGCAATTCCGTCAACAGGAAGTCCAACCGAAGTAAGTACCATCGCAAGCATAACCATTCCTGCTCCAGGAACACCGGCTGTACCGATAGACGCTAAAGTAGCAGTGAAAATGATCGTAAGCATTTGTGGAAGGGTGAGATGAATTCCATAGCAAGAAGCGATGAAGATTGCACATACCCCTTGATAGATTGCAGTACCATCCATGTTAATTGTTGCACCCAGTGGGAGAATAAAAGACGAAATCTCTTTAGACACTCCCAGTTTTTCTGTACACTCCATATTAATAGGAAGTGTTCCAACAGAAGACGCACTTGAAAATGCAAACATGATAGCTGGAAGCATTTCTTTAAAGAATGTCACCGGACTGATTCCACCGAGTGTTTTTACAGCAAGCGAGTAAACAATAACGGCATGAATAACATAACATACATAAGCTGCTAAAAGTACCATGGCAAGAGAGCCAATAATCGTTGCTCCATTCGCGGCAACTACTGGACAAAGCAGACAGAACACACCGACTGGAGATAATTTCAAAATCATTTCCATACATTTCATAAATATATCATTTAAATCATTACAAGCCGTAATGATCCGGTCATTCTTTTCGTCCCCAACAAGAATAATAGCAAAACCGATTAATATTGCCATAACAATAACCTGAAGCATATTTGCTTCGACCATTGGAGAAATAAAATTGGAAGGAAAAATATTTACAATCGTATCCATTAAGGATGTTTTCTCTCCGATTTCATAAGATAGATCTGTGGTGGCAATTACAGGAAATAATTTTTTAAATAAGTTACCGCCGATCAGACCAAAAGTAATAGCAAAAGCAGTAGTACACATATAGTAAACAACTGTTTTCAAACCGATTGCCCCAACTTTTTTAATATCGCGCATCGAGATGATTCCACACATGATGGAAAACAGCACGATAGGAACAACGATAAATTTAAGTAGATTTAAGAAGATTGTTCCAAATGGCTTGATATACGTTTCGGCAAACTGCGCATATCTTTGCAAAAGAAGTCCGGCAGCAATCGCCAGAACCAATGCAATAAATATCTGCATTGCCAGTGACATTTTCTTTTTTTCTTTCATAATACCTTTCTCACTTTCCTTTTCTTTGGACATAAATTATGGCATTGCTTAATACAATGCCATAATCCGTAAAACTTATTCTATCATATTTCATAACTGAAATCAATTCTTATCATGAATCGTTATATTTTTATTTCCATCGAAAAGGTTCTGCCTTCTATAAATGAGGAGTATTGATTAAATCTTAAACTTCTCCCAAAGTTTCTTTTTGGAACTGTAGTAGAGTAGGGAAATATAAACAGAAGTGAAAGAACCTTCGGGAGAAAGAAATTCAGGATAACTTTTCCTGAAAATGTTGAATAACCTGATCTGTACAGAAGATATTCTGTAAAAAAATCTGGTTAGGAACATACCAAATGTTTTAAAATGTTATAAACACTTACTTGTTGAAGTATAACAGGATTTTTCATATAAGTCAATAAAAATGCAATTATTTCTATGTTTATATTTCTATACATTTAATTTTTGCAAATATTTTCATTTTTTCGATTTCTATTGATTGACACTATCCTATTGGTATTTTATAATAATGGTAAATGTGGGGGAAACGTATGAAGAATGATAAAATAATCAAAATAATTCGAGTGGCAAAAAAATATTATGAATCGCATATGGATCAGAAGATCATTGCACAGGAAGAGGGAATTTCGGTATCTACCGTCAGCAGAATGTTAAAAAAAGCAGAAGAGATGGGATATATTAAGATTACTGTAGAATATCCGGTATTATCGAATGAAGAATTATCCGATTCTTTACAAAAACGATATGGGTTAAAGAAAGTATTTCTTGTTCCTAAACTGTCAAGCACGTCAATTGCTGTACAGGAAGATGTATGCAGGGCAGCAGCAAAGGACTTATCTTCCTATTTAAAAGATGGAAGCATTATCGGAACTGCCTGGGGTCGTACAATGAAGAGTTTTGCAAATTATATTTCAGATCTTGGTGTGAAGAATGTAAAAGTAGTTCAGCTTAATGGAAAGACAAATCTGACGTCTGTTCCTGTTGGAGCAGATGATTTGTCACAGGCGATTGCCCGGGCAGGATGTGGAGAGGCTTATGTAATTCCTGCGCCTGTTGCAGTAGATTCCGCAGAAATTGCTGATATGTTAAAACAAGAAAGAAATATTTCCGCTGCACTTACTTTAGGACGTGATTGCCAGATTGCCCTTTTTGGTATAGGAAATTTAAGTCGGAATACTATTTTATATCATTCTGGTTCTTTAAAAGAAGAAGATTTTGTTGAATTAGAAAAAAAAGGAGCTGTAGGAGATGTATGCACTTGTTTTTTTAATGCATCCGGAGAAGCAGTAAGTAGTTCCTTTTCAAGGAGACGTATCAGTCTTACTTTAGAAGAATTAAAGAAAATCCCCTGTAAGATAGGTGTTGCTTCCGGACTTGAAAAAAAAGAAGCACTACATGGTGCATTACTTGGTGGATATATCGATATCCTCTATGCTGACGAAGAATTAGGAAAAGAGATACTGAATTACTAAAATCATTTAAAAAATGGTCTTCTGACAGTGGCTGAATTATATTGAAACCTTATCCAGCCACTGTCAGACTTAAAAGAGAAAAGCTTATCTTACTAATTTACTGATGATACGTGCTTAAAAATTCAGCCATACCTGTCGTTGCTTTTTTTAATACTTCGATTCGTGGCAGATATACAACACGAAAATGGTCTGGCTGTTTCCAGTTGAATCCACCACCATGAATAAGTAATACCTTTTTTTCTCGTAACAGATCTAGTACGAATTGCTCATCGTTCACAATATTGAACTTTTTCGTATCGATCTTTGGGAAGATGTAAAAAGCTGCTTTCGGTTTTACTGCGCTGATTCCCGGAATATCTGTAAGAGCCTTGTAAATGAATTCTCTTTGTTCATAAACTCTTCCGCCAGGCATAATATAGTCTTCTACGCTCTGATGTCCGCCGAGTGCTGTCTGTATGATGGACTGGCCTGGAACATTAGAACAAAGACGCATATTAGAGAGCATGTTTAAACCTTCGATATAGTCTTTGGCCATAGCTTTATTTCCACTTAAGATCATCCAGCCAACACGAAAGCCTGCAATCATATGGGATTTAGATAATCCACTAAATGTTACACAGAATAAATCCGGTGCGAGAGAAGCAATGGAAATATGTTTTTCGCCATCCATAACAAGACGGTCATAAATCTCATCAGAAAAGATAATTAACTGATGTTCTCTTGCTACCTGCACAATCTGTTCTAACACTTCTTTTGGATAGAGTGCACCTGTGGGATTATTAGGATTGATAATAACGATTGCCTTTGTGTGGTCGTTAATTTTTTTGCGGATATCATTAATATCCGGATACCATTCTGACTCCTCATCACAAATGTAATGAACAGCTTTTCCACCTGCTAACGTAGCACAGGCAGTCCAGAGTGGATAATCCGGAGAAGGAATTAAGATTTCATCTCCTGTATCAAGGAGTGCTGACATACAAAGATTAATCAATTCACTGACACCATTTCCAGTGTAGATATCATTGATATTCACATTTGGAATATGTTTTAACTGTGCATACTGCATAATCGCTTTTCTTGCTGAAAACAATCCCATTGCATTTGAATATCCTTCACAGTCTGTTAACTGCTGGCGCATATCATAAATTACTTCATCAGGAGTACGGAAACCGAACGGTGCCGGATTACCAATATTTAATTTTAAAACATGTGTCCCAGCCTCTTCCATACGAGCAGCTTCATCAACAACTGGTCCTCTTACATCATATAAAACATTATCTAATTTGGATGATTTCTTAAATTCACGCATTGTTCTTTCCTCTTTATTACTAATGTCCCTGCTGATAATTTCTGCAGAGGTTGTTTGTATAGTATTACTAGTATCGTTCTTATCTAATAGATCTCTATTTTTATTGGCAGAAATGGCTGTGTCAGATTCCATATCCGATATACCAATCAGCCATTTTTCTTCTACTTGTAATGTTTTCGCCAAAAACAATAAAATATCCGTCCTTGGAACTGTTTTTCCGCTTACATACTGGCTTATATGACTTTTTCCAAGTTTGATACCCTGTGACTGCGCCGCTCGTACAAGATCAATCTGCTTTACGTTTTGTTTCTTCATGGCAGCTTTTAATCGCTCTGAGAAGACTTCTTTTTGAATCATCTAGCTGCTCCTTTCTGTTTTTATGATTGCGCAAAGTTCAATTTGCGTTGTATGCTTGTAAGATTTAGACAGAGTATAGCACACGGAAGGAAAAAGTTCAATATAAAATAAATAAATTTGAACTTTCTATATTGAATTTTTATACAGTTGAAAAAAGTATCCTGATATGATTGAACTTGTTTGCCGAATGTACTCACAAAATCAAGTGCAAGAAAGACTCGAGAGTACATCCGATTAAAGAAGTGTAAAAAAGCAGAAAAAGAAGAGAAACATAAATCATAGCTAAGAAAATCTCAATATGCTATACTTATAAAAGTAATCAGATCTTGTGTAGCGGATATAGATATGTAACAGATATGTAATTGAAAATTTACAAGATAAGAAAGGCAGGTTTTTAGAAATTGAAAATAATACATATTTTAACGATTCTAATTGGTGCAGTTTTTTTCATATGGTTCAGTATTCCATTATTCACTCACCGAATTTTAAATATTGGGAATCTTACAGGATTAGTAGTTAGCGGTATTTTGCTGCTTGGAGGCATTTTTTATAAGAATTTTCAGCAAGGAATATTTTATTTGCAAAAAAATTTTCTTGGAAAGTGTGTGATTGGTATTGTAATAGCTGTTGTTAGTGTTGTAGTGATAACTGTAATTATCGAAACCATTTTTATCGTAAAGGCATCAACAAAAAAGCCAAAGGAGAATGCAACGCTCATTGTACTTGGCTGTAAAGTATATGGAGAACATGCCAGTCGTTCTTTGCGGGAAAGGTTAGATGCGGCTCTTATCTATTTAGAGGAAAATCCTGATTCACAATGTATTGTATCCGGTGGAATGGGCGAGGGAGAAAAAATCAGTGAAGCGGAGTGCATGTACCGCTACCTGATAAAGAAAGGAATTCATTTTTCAAGAATTATAAAAGAAGATAAATCAACTTCTACGAGGGAAAATCTGAGATTTTCTAAAAAAATAATAGAAGAGAGAGGATTAAGTAAGAATATAGCGATTGCAACAAGTGATTATCATCAGTATCGCGCTTCAAAGATAGCAAAGACACTTGGTTTTTCCGTTGGGGCGGTACCTGGTCATACTGCATGGTGGCTGTTTCCTACATTTTATGTGAGGGAGTTGTATGGGATTTTGTATCAGGTGTTATAGGTAAGTTGCAACAATTTTGTATGAATTGCCCATTATCAGAAAGGAGGAAACTATTTATGAAAGTTCTTGTAATACCAGATATACATTTAAAACCATTTATGTTTAAACAGGCAGCGGAATTGATGGAGCGAGGGATTGCACAAAGAGCGGTTTGTTTGATGGACATTCCTGATGACTGGGACAAACAGTTTAATATCCTGTTTTATGAGGAGACTTACGAAGAGGCTATTCGTTTTGCAAAAAAATATCCGGATACTGCCTGGTGCTATGGAAATCATGATTTAAGTTATGTTTGGCGTGAGTTAGAAACGGGATACAGTACTATGGCTGCTTATACCGTACAAAAAAAGTTGCTTGATTTAAAGGAAGTATTACCAGAGAATAATCCAATAAAGTATGTGCACAGAATTGATAATGTTCTGTTTTCACATGCAGGAGTAGCTAAGAATTTTGTTGACTTATATGTTCCAAAGACAAAGCACGATGATGTGGACACTGTTTTAGACTACATTAATAATTTGGGAAAAATGGAGATGTGGTATGACGGCTCCCCAATCTGGCTCAGACCACAGTATACAGATGTGAAAATGTATAAGTCACATCAATTCCTGCAGGTAGTCGGGCATACTCCGATAGAAACTATTACAAAAAAGAACAATGTGATATCGTGCGATGTATTTTCCACAGATCGGGATGGCAAACCAATAGGAACAGAAGAGTTCCTTTTATTAGATACTATTACATGGGATTATAGTATGGTTAATTATGGAAATTGTTAAATCATTTTATTAAGAGAATACTACGTGCATTTATAAATATTTTTATGAACAGATTTACTATTGATGATATAATGGAAACTATTAATATTGAAAATTTTTGAATTTAAAGGATTTATCATTACAAAGGATAGATCCTTTTTTATTCTAATTTGTAATAATAATTTTTTTTAAATATTGCTTGCAAAATACCCTTATGGGGTATATAATCCTACTTATCTGATAGAGAATAATAGAGAATAAAATTTACAGAAAGGAAAATGCTATGGGAGAGTGTTGTAATAATAAAGAAGATATTTCTTTATCTTGTCACTGTGGAGCGAATGATAGTTTTAAAAGCAGTTCTTCTCAACCGAAGTGTCAAAATTGCAGTGTAAAGAAAAAAGTTCGTTCAGAAAAAGAATTTAAGGCATTGCTCAATCGTTTAAGCCGTATCGAAGGACAGGTTCGTGGTGTTCGGTCGATGTTAGAGAATGATGCATATTGTATTGATATTCTTACACAAGTTTCTGCAATCAATGCGGCATTGAATAGTTTTAATAAAGTATTGATTTCGAATCATATTCGTACCTGTGTAAAAGAAAATATTCAGGCGGGAAATGACGAGGTTATAGAGGAGTTAGTTGTAACGTTGCAAAAGTTAATGAAGTAGATTTTTCAGACAGAGAGGAGACAGAATGGAACAGTATAGTATAACAGGAATGACCTGTGCAGCATGTCAGGCTCGTGTAGAAAAAGTAGTTTCTAACGTACCTGGTGTTACAGATGTTTCTGTAAGTTTATTAACAAATTCTATGGGAGTAGAAGGAACGGCTACTTCAGCAGATATTGTGGCAGCCGTAGAAAAAGCAGGTTATCATGCTTCTGTAAAAGGGGCGCAGATGGAGAGTAGTCAGGGAGCGGAAGCTTTAGCAGATACGGAGACACCAAAGTTATTAAAGAGACTGATTATTTCTCTTATCTTTTTGATGCCGCTTATGTACCTTTCTATGGGACACATGATGTGGAACTGGCCGTTACCGGGCTTCTTAAATAATAATCATGTCGGTATGGGGCTTGCACAGCTTTTATTTACTGTAATCATTATGGTAATTAATCAGCGTTTCTTTATTAGCGGATTTACAAGTCTAATTCACAGGGCACCCAATATGGATACTTTAGTTGCGATGGGGGCAACAGCAGCATTTGGTTATAGTACGTATGCTCTGTTTGCGATGACCGTAGCGCAAACTGCCGGAAATGATAAGCTTGTTATGAGCTATATGCATGAGTTTTATTTTGAATCTGCGGCAATGATTCTTACTTTGATTACTCTTGGTAAAACATTAGAGGCATATTCAAAAGGAAAAACAACAGATGCATTAAAGAGCCTTATGAATCTTGCTCCAAAGATGGCTACCGTTGTCCGCAATGAACAGGAAATGCTGATTTCTGCTGATCAGGTGAAAAAGGGAGACATTTTTCTTGTAAAACCAGGGGAAAGTATACCGGTAGATGGTATTGTCCTTGAGGGAAATAGTGCGATTGATGAGGCAACTCTTACTGGAGAGAGTATTCCAGTAGATAAGGCTGTAGGAGATACTGTTTCCGCCGCAACGATTAATCAATCCGGCTTTATTAAATGTGAGGCTACAAGAGTAGGAGAGGATACCACTCTTTCTCAGATTATCAAGATGGTAAGTGATGCGGCGGCAACAAAGGCTCCTATTGCAAAGATTGCTGATAAGGTGTCTGGTATTTTTGTACCTGCTGTTATCACAATTGCGATTATCACGATTATCGGCTGGCTTCTTGCCGGAGAGAGTGTTGGTTTTGCCCTTGCAAGAGGTATCTCTGTTCTTGTGATCAGCTGCCCTTGTGCATTAGGTCTTGCAACACCGGTTGCGATCATGGTTGGAAACGGCGTTGGTGCCAAACATGGTATTTTATTTAAGACGGCTGTATCCTTAGAGGAAGCTGGCAAGGTTGATATTGTTGCCTTAGATAAGACTGGAACGATCACAAATGGTCAGCCGAAAGTAACAGATATTCTTCCGGTTGACGGAATCAGTGAACAGGAACTTTTAGAAACAGCATTTTCACTGGAAAAGAAGAGTGAGCATCCGTTAGCAAAGGCAATCGTAGAATATGGTGAAGAGAAAAACTTTACGGTTTCTGTTGTAGATAATTTCAAAGCTGTTCCAGGAAATGGGCTTACAGGAACATTGAATGAAGAAACCCTTATTGGTGGTAATTTGCTTTTTATAGAAAAGAGTTTATCTATCTCCAGGAAATTAAAACATAGCGCAGAACAATTAGCGTCTGCTGGAAAAACTCCTCTTTTCTTTGCAAAAGAGAATCGTCTTCTCGGAATGATTGCCGTAGCTGACGTAATTAAGGAAGACAGCCCACAGGCAATTAAAGAGTTAAAGGCGATGGGGATTCATGTTGTTATGCTGACAGGAGATAATGAACGTACTGCAAAGGCAATCGGAGAACAGGCAGGTGTTGACAATGTAATCGCAGGCGTTCTTCCAGACGGAAAGGAAAGTGTTATTCAAGCATTAGGTAAAAAAGGTAAAGTTGCTATGGTTGGTGATGGAATTAATGATGCTCCAGCTTTAACTCGCGCCGATGTAGGAATCGCAATCGGAGCAGGTACTGATGTAGCGATGGATGCCGCCGATGTTGTATTGATGAAGAGTAAACTCGCGGATGTTCCGGCTGCAATCCGCTTAAGCCGAGGCGTATTAAGAAATATCCATGAAAACTTATTCTGGGCATTTTTCTATAACACAATTGGAATTCCTCTGGCAGCCGGTCTGTTGATTCCCGTATTAGGATGGAAATTAAATCCAATGTTTGGAGCGGCAGCAATGAGTTTATCCAGTTTCTGTGTTGTTACAAACGCACTACGTTTAAACCTGTTAAATATTCGAAGCACAAAAAAAGATAAAAAGAAGAAAAACACGATAGATGTTAGTTTAATTAACATAAATAATAATGAAAAGAAAGAGGTAAATGAAATGACAAAGACAATGAATATCAAAGGAATGATGTGCGGACACTGTGAAGCAGCAGTAAAGAAAGCATTAGAAGCACTTCCAGAGGTAGCTTCAGCAGAAGTAAGCCATGAGAAGGGAACGGCTGTAGTTACTTTAGAAAAAGAGATTGCAGATGATGTCTTAAAGAAAACAATTGAGGATAAAGATTACGAAGTTGTTGAAATTAAGTAATAATTTGTCGGGCTAAACAGCTATAAAAAAAGCATTCTTAAATTCCTTGAGGAATAGGATGCTTTTTTTATTTTCAAGAATAGATTGGAAAAGTATTGAATTAGAAAACAATTTAAATATAGGATTATTTTTGCGTAATATAACGTAAAGTGACGTTATATTATTTTATAAGCGTATATTTGCGTAAGAATGTTGAAAGCCATACTATGACATGATATAATAATGTTAGGGTCAAAAGGAATTTTGCCCCTAATTTGATGTCACGAATTACTCCGTAGCTAATGCTACTCCCGTAATAAGGAGGAATTAATCATGTTTAAAATTAATCCTTATCGCCCAGGTGCTGGATTAATGCCAGGGTATATAGCTGGAAGAGAAAAAGATATTACTAATATAGAACAAATATTTGATGCATTAATAATGAATATACCGGTTCAATCTGTTATTTTCAGTGGATTACGAGGGGTTGGAAAAACTGTTCTGATTAATAAATTAGAGTCGATTGCAGCAGAAAAGAAAATCTTTTGTAAACATATCGAAATTGAAGAAAGAAATGATTTTATTTCACAGATTGCAGAATGTTCACAGGCATTTCTCCGAAAGGTAAGTACAATAGAGAAATTTAAACATTTAATACAAAAACCATTAGATGCTATTAAATCCTTAATCATATCCTTCAATCCAAACGATAATACTTTTTCTGTATCTATGCAGGAAAGAGAACTGTATACATCTGGAAATTTAACACAGAGTTTAACAGAGGTATTCGTAAGTATTGGAGAGTTAGGAGCAAAAACAGGAACACCAATTTGCTTTTTTATTGACGAGATTCAATATATGAAGCAAAAAGAATTAGGGGCTCTAATTGCTGCCTTGCATAGAGCAAACCAATTAGGTTATCCTATTATGATAATTGGTGCAGGACTTCCTAAAATATATAAAATGTTATCTGAGGAAAAATCCTACTCAGAAAGATTATTCATGTACAAAGAAATCGGCTCATTGACTCCTGATGAATCTCAGAAAGCGATTGAAGAACCAGCTAAAAAATTTAACGTCAGATATAGTAAAGCAGCTGTTAATGAAATAATTGAAATAACAAAAGGATATCCTTTTTTTATCCAGCAATTATGCCAGATCGTATATAATAAAATGAATGATCATTTAATAGATAAAGAATTAGTTGATTCAAGCATTAATGATTTTTTTTCGATACTTGATGTTGGATTTTTTAAAACAAGATATGAAAGATGTTCTCAAAGCGATAAAAGATTTTTATTTGCAATGGTTAAATGCGGTGAATTACCTTGCACAATATCAAATGTAGCAAAAAATTTACACAAAAATGTAAACTCTATTTCTACAATCAGAGCGCAGTTAATTAATAAAGGAATTATTTATCCAATTCGATACAAAGAATTAGATTTTACTGTTCCTGAATTCGATGGTTTTATAAGAAGATTAAGTGAATATAAACAATGGTGCAAGGAAGATTAAAAAGATGTTTGAGTGTCTAAAAACTTATTAACCAATATTAAGGTAATCAGAAGAGCAATCTAACTATTCGCGAAATCCAACTTTAACGAATAGTTGTAAGGATAAGAGCATCTTAACCGCTTTATATATCTACTATTTACGTTCTAGGTTTTCAACTTTATAATTTAGAAATATTTTATTTCAATGAAAAAAGGCCAGCATTTTCTGACCTTTTTTCATTAGTAATCTTCTTACTATTTTACTTTTAGCCCTTTAAAAATCTTCTTATAAATCCTTTTTACCTTCTTAGGCACTCGAATAACAAGCTTTTTGTGAGCATTTTTAAAAGCTTTTTTATTTGCAGTTTTTCCTGTTAAGTGCACAGATTTTATGGTGACAGTTTTTAGATTCTTACAATTAAAGAATGCGTTGCTATTGATTTTTACAATATTTGTTCCAATCGTTACTTTTGTAAGTTTTTTATTATTGTTAAAGGCTTTCGCTCCAATGGATGTTACCTTGTAGGTGGTCATGATTCCTTCTTCCTTACAGGTAGCTTCTTTTGTAACTTTACCACCATCCCAGTCATGGTCATATTTCTTAGTTACTTTTCCAGATGAAAGTAGTATTCCGCAATCTTTACAATAGATATCTCCAGTATATCCTTCTGCTTGGCAAGTCGGCTTTTTATAATTTCTAGTTTCTTTGTTTTTATGACCGGTTGCCTTTAAAGATTCTGTTTTTTTATAAGGACAGTTTGTATAAGTGCAACAATATTCTTTTTCTCCAGTGACTGTACAAGTTGGTGCTACTGTTGTTGTTCCTGAATCTAAATCATGTGTATGCTTCTTTCCACAACCTTCTCGGCTACATGTTGCGGTTCCATCCCCATTGTCTTTCCAATCATGTCCTAATGCTGGATTTTTGGCATCTTGCTTAGTGATTGTCTTTGAACAGCGGCTACATTTACCGTAAAGAATGCCATCACTTTCACAAGTTGGGGCCTCCTTTTTTATTAGGATATACCTATGCCCAAGTTTTTTTACAGCTTCTGTTTTTGTAGCTGTACAAATTCCATTTTCTTCATAGGTACAATGATATGTTTTTTCTCCTTTTGCTGTACAGGTTGGCTCTGTAGTTATTGTTCCAGAATCCCATGCATGAGTATGTGTTGCCTTACATCCGTTACGAGTACATATAGCAGTTTCGTCTCCATTATCTTTCCAGTTATGACCTAAAGCAGCAATACTTCTTTGCTCTGTTGTTGCTGTACAGTTTTCATTTGTACAATGGCGGCTTTCTGTACCAGCTTTTTCACAGGTTGCAGCTATATCTGTAGTCCAGGCTGACGCATAATTATGTCCAGTTGCAGGGAACGCTTTCTTTTTTTGTGCTTTTACAAATACTGCAGGTAAAAGTTTTTTCTCCAGGTTCTGTACAAGTTGGCTTTTTAGTAACTTTTCCAGTGTCCCAATGATTCTTACAATCATGGACAGATACTGTCGAACCTGATGCAGTCATACCATAAAGGGTTGCTCTCAGATTTGTTGTACCCTCCTTTAAACCAGAAAGCTGATTATTGTTATAGGATGCTACTGAGGAATCGTCTATTGAGACAACAGGGGTATCCAGAACAGGTGCTAAGCCTCTTCCCTGTGACGAGAAATTAACAACATCTATTCGGGTCTCTGTAATTATTGGTGTTATGTTCTCTCCTATTCGTAAGGAATAGGAATCTTGGTCAAATGTTACATCGACCTTTTTGATTTTCTTTTTATCTACAGAAACTGAAACCGTTTCTGTACTGTCGTTTGCCGGAATTTCCGTTGTATTTATCTCCGGTCTATTTGCAAATACTTCTACCCAGTAATGTACTCCATTATAATAAACGTGTCCAATTCCGACACAATTATAATCGGAAGAAAGCATATTTCTACGATGTCCCTGTCCAGCATAAGTCTTATCATCTTCTCTCCAACCAAGATTTGCTTCGGCAGCCGTTGTATGACCGACAGAGATATTTTCACCGGCTGCAAGCCATTTAATGTTTTCTTCATTATAAACGTCCCAAACTTTACCCCCCATTGGACGTTCATGTTCATAAGATAATGCAATTTCCGCAGCACGTTTCATGGCTACTCGTTCAAGATCGTAGTCATACTTAAGTTCTTCTAAGTTCGGACAAGGGATTTTTTTATTGTCATATGCATCCCAACACCACGCATCGTAAGGGTTTGTTCGCATCTCATTAATCATATCAAAAATTGTTCGAGCTTCCGTCTGTCCGTATTTTACGGAAATATTTACCGGAATAATCTCAGCAGCTTTTTCAGCAGCTTTAGCTTTTTGTGGAAGGATAATGAGCCCGCCAATAAAAAATAAGAGTAACAAGAGTCGTAATTTTGTTTTCTTCATGTTTTTCCTCCTCCGTTATTTTATATTTTTAATATATCATAGATTTTCCAATAGTGGAATGAAATTTGTCGTGGGATGTCGTTTTTTGTTTTTTCAAATAGATGCTATGAATTGTTCTTTAAGGATTTTACAATCTGATTTAAAAGTTTTTTTCTTTTTGTGGAAAATTGCTCTGCGTCAAAATGATATTTTTTGTTCTGACAATCAAGATACTGATAGCTAAACAGGCAGTATCCTTCTATTTTTTTCTGCTTTTTTAGATAGGAAAGTTCTTTTTTTAGTAAAGAGGCTTTTTGAAGCTCTTTTTTATCTGACTGTCCCGGCTCCGTACTACCCATCCGGTAAAGCTGAAGTCCAATATATAGTTTTTGTGAGGAATCTTTCATGAGGGCAGCCCACTCATCAGTTACTTTATCAAAAGGCGCTGTCTCGTTCGTAAACCCCCAATAAATCTGCGGCATCAAATAATCGACATATCCATTTTGGGATACCCATGTATCAATATCAACATAGTATTCTAAATCATTTCGCAGATTATCTAAATTTCCGGCAGGGCTGATTCCAAAAGTGACTTGTGGATTGTTTTCTTTTATAGCTTTATAAATTCCAGATACCAGTCTATTTACGTTGTTACGTCTCCAATCTGCTAAAGAGATTTCATTTGAGGATTTATTTGAGGAAAAAGATTGAGAATCTATTGATGACATATCCGATTTTATCTGTTGTTCATACTCTGGAGCATCAAAGGCTGTTCCTACATTTTTTTCGGTAAATGCAGGATAAAAATAATCATCCATATGAATACCATCTACATCATAATTTTGAACAATTTCTTCTACTCCTTTTATAATAAGATTTCTTACGCTTTCTGAAGAAGGATTATAATAAAGACTGCCATTATAAGAAAGTACATTTCTTTTTGTATTCTGAGAAGAAAACCATATTTTAGCAGGATTAGTTTTAGAAAGACTTTGTATGGAATCGCCAGAAGAGATGCGATAAGGATTGATCCAGGCTTCAATCGCAATATTCTCCTGGTGGCTCATTTCCGTCATAATTTTTAAAGGATCATATCCTGGATTTTTCCCTTGCTTTCCAGAAATGCAAGCTGCCCATGGAAAATACTGTGATTCATAAAGTGCATCCCCAAAAGGACGTACTTGTACGATAATGCGGTTAAATCCAAGAAGTTTTATGCGCTGTAAGATATATTTATAAAATTTACGAAAGTTTTTTTCGTTATTATTTTTTACTGATTTACGATAACTGTTAAATTCCAGATAACTAAGCCAGACTGCCTTATAATCCATAGTATTTGATTGTTTTCTTTCTTGTTCTATAGAATCTTCTATGGAAGTTTTATCGGTATTTTTATTATCGGAAGATTTTTCCTGTGTATTAAAAAGAAAGTTAATAAATTCTGAACTACTTTTTCCGCTTATTTTCTTTTCCATTACAGCGTAGGAAAATAAAATCACAACGGTAAGCACCATAATAATAATGATATTTTCGATGAATTTTTTCATACAGCCTCCTTCCTGCTGACGTATTTTCATATTATATCAAAACAATTTTTAAACGTCCAGCCTGTCCAGTTACAGATATTTGCATAATCTAAGAATGTCTTGATATTCTTGCTGCGAAATGCGCGCCATAAACACATAATTTTATATCTGGTATATCTTATGTTACTGTTTAGAGACACATTCATAAAAATCTATCGTAATACTTTCCGATTTCTTGAAGAAATAGAACATTTGTGCTAAGATAAATAAAAGATAAATAAAAATATGTTAGGAATTATTATATGAAATTACAGAAATTATTAAGCTTAACTCGCCAGGCAATTGACGAATATGGAATGATTCAGGAAAATGATAAAATCGCAGTAGGAATTTCAGGAGGCAAAGATAGTTTAACACTCCTTTATGCGCTCTCCTGTTTACGAAAGTTTTATCCGCATAAGTTTGATATTGTGGCTGTAACTGTTGACTTAGGATTTGATAACCTGAATTTAGATGGAATACGGAAATTTTGCAAAGAACGAGATGTGGAATATCATGTTATTAAAACGCAGATTGCAGAGGTTGTCTTTCACATTCGTGAGGAAAGCAATCCCTGTTCTCTTTGTGCAAAAATGCGTAAAGGTGCATTAAATGATGCGGTAAAAAAACTAGGATGTAATAAAGTTGCCTATGCGCATCATAAGGATGATCTCTTGGAATCTATGATGATGTCATTTCTATTTGAGGGAAGAATTCATACATTTGCACCAGTTACATACCTCGACCGTTCCGGTATTACAGTAATCCGGCCACTTCTTTTCTTGTATGAGGGAGATGTGAAAGGATTTGTAAAAGAATATCAACTTCCGGTAGTAAAAAGTCCCTGCCCTGTTGACGGTTTAACAAAAAGGGAGGATGTAAAGAATCTTATAGGAGAAATTAATCATCAATATCCTGGTGCAAAAGCACGTATGATTCGTGCAGTGCTTGATGATGTTGTAAATGTTGACAAGATTCATGAGAGAAAGGAGCAATAACTTTGCAGCAACCAACCTATAATGAGCAGATTACAATGAAAAATGAGATAAAGCTTCGAGAACTTTGTGTGGAACTTCCTGATTTTTGCAAAGAATTTTTTCGAGGAATTGAACCTACTACTTCTTCCCGAACCCGTATCGCTTATGCATATGATCTAAAAATATTCTTTCATTTTCTGCAGGAAAAGTATCCATCCATCGAGGAAGGAAGTTTAAAAACATGGCCTGTAACAGTTCTTGATAAAGTAACTTTAACCCAGCTCGAAGAATATTTAGATTATTTAAAGCTTTATGAGGATGCCGATAATAAAGTCCATACAAATGAAGAAAGAGGACGCATGAGAAAAACAGCAAGCATGCGGACATTTTATAAATTCTTTTACAGAAAGCAGGCAATAAAAAACAATACAGCCAGTCTTCTAAATCTTCCAAAGAAGCATGAACATGCTATTACACGATTAGAAATCGATGAAATTGCCAAATTGTTAGATGCTGTAGAGGATGGAGAGAATTTAACAACGTCTCAAAAGAAATATCATAATAAAACAAAAGTACGAGATCTGGCAATTCTCACTCTCCTTCTTGGCACAGGAATTCGTGTATCCGAATGTGTTGGTCTTGATATATCCAATCTTGACTTTGAAACAAACGGAATGAAGATTCATCGAAAAGGTGGCGCAGAAGTTATCTTATACTTTGGAGAGGAAGTTCGGAAAGCCCTTCTTGATTATCTGGATGAGCGGGAAAACATAATTCCAAAAGAAGGTTCAGAAGATGCGCTCTTTCTGTCAATGCAAAAGAGACGTATCAGTGTTCGGGCAGTAGAGAACCTTGTAAAAAAATATGCTCGTCCTGTCACTCCGTTAAAAACGATAACACCACATAAATTACGTAGTACTTATGGTACGCAGCTCTATCAGGAAACCGGTGACATCTATCTGGTTGCTGATGTTCTTGGACATAAAGATGTAAATACAACAAGAAAACATTATGCCGCTATGGAGGATCAACGACGAAGAATGGCAGCCGGTAAAATACAACTACGAGAAAAATAACCACAATCTGCTGCATTTTAAAAAGTTTAAAAAGATGAAATTAAAAAGCATAGTATCATATGAATAATACTCGTCTGAGTATTGAAAATAGGATACTATGCTTTTTGTTTTGTATGTGACATGCTCCCCCCACTTAAATCATAGATTTTGAAGTGGGGGCTTCTTGTTCAATGGCTCTATTAAAAAATTAATTATAATATGGCACCATTAGATAGCATCCTGTATTTATCTGATTTGACTTCATATTATTACACTTCTTAATCTCATGTATATATTGATAAATATCAGTAAAACCATAATCGTTGGATTTCTCTTCCATATTCTCTCTGGCAATAGACCACAGGCTGTCTCCTTCTTGTACTTCCACTACTTTATACTGGATATCAGAAGAAGGCTCCTTCGCTCTGACTATGCTGTTGCTAAAATACAAGAAACAGCATATCGTCAATAAACTAATGAATATTATAATCCCTGTAATAAAAAATGGACGCTTTTCACGAAGTTCTCTCTCGTGCTTCTTCTTCTGCAATTCTGAAAAATTATAAATCTGTGCAGTTGTTCTGATACTCATCTCTTGCATAAAAAACCCCTCCATACTTAATTGATGTACTCTCGGAGTCTTTCTTGCAAAATCAAGCACAAAGAGATTCCGAAAGTACATATTATAAATAATTCGTGCAATACATATGTTCCAAACAAATATTCCGAACATATATTCCGTATATATGTTTGTATTATAGCGAACATCTTTTCGGATGTCAATAGAAAATCATAAAAATAAGAGACATTTTCAGTTATCATACAATCAATAATGTCTCCCTCAGGATTACATTGCAAGAGTAACTTAAAAACGTCTCTTTGATATCACTTATTTAATTAACAATCGTCTCTTCCATCCGCATTTTTATAATAATCCTGCGAATAATCTCATAAATAATTGCCCCAATCGTAAATATGCACTGCGTCCTGTACGATACTGATCTGTCACATCACGACACTCTTTTATTATTCTTGTCAGGTCGTCCCTTATTTCTATCACAGTCTGACAATCTGCCATAAAACATCCATTTTCAAAATGATGATATAAGCTTCGATAATCCAGATTAATCGTTCCACAAGTTGCCATACAGTCATCTGCCACACTCATTTTTGCATGACAAAAGCCTGGTACCCATTCATAAATACGTACACCATGTTTCACCAATCCATGATAAAAAGAACGCGTAATACTATAAATAAACTTTTTATCTGGAATACCTGGTGTAATAATTCTTACATCAACGCCTCTTTTAGCTGCCAGACATAAGGCATGTGTCATTTCGTCTGTTATAATCAAATATGGTGTCATAAACCAGCAGTATTTTTCTGCTTTATTGATCATGCTGATATAAACTTCTTCCCCTACCTGTTCATTATCCATCGGACTGTCTGCATAAGGCTGAACAAATCCGGTTTGACAAGCTTTATATTCAGGATGACAAATATATTTTTTAAAATCAAGATCATTCGTATCTTTATCGCTGATCGCATTCCACATTTCCAAAAATGTTACAGTAAGTGAACAAACAGCATCACCCTCTAAACGGATTCCGGTATCTTTCCACTGCCCATACGGATGTGTATAATTAAAATATTCATTTGCAAGATTATAACCACCTGTAAATCCAATTTTTCCATCAATAACCGTTATTTTTCTATGATCACGATTATTTAAAAATAAATTTAATCCGGGCATAAATGGATTAAAAACCCGGCAATGAATCCCTATCCGTTCCATTTTTTTAACAAAATCTGTAGTAATAAAACCAATCGAGCCCATATCATCATAGAAAACTCGAACTTCAACACCTGCTTTTACTCGTTCCTCCAAAACACTTTGTATTTTATGCCACGCTTCGGCATCTTCTATTGCGTGGTATTCCATAAAAATAAATTTCTGTGCTTTTGAGAGATCTTCAAGCTGTGCTTCTAATCCTTTCGCAGCCTCATCATAATAGACAATATCTGTATTCTGATAAATAGGATACTGCGAATTCCTGTATATATAATCTGCTATATTTCCAGCCTTTGGAATCTTTTCTTTTATCCTGTTTAAACTCTCCTGATTATCCGGAAGCATAGGTAATAATATTTTATCAATCTCAGCATATCTCTCCCTCATTTTATGGGTACCACCGTTTAAACCGATCAGTAAATATAGTCCAACCCCCATAACAGGAAAAATTAAAATTAAAATAACCCAGGGCATTTTCATGGAAGAAGTCTTATCTGATGCATATAATCCCAAAACTAAAATACCACTGAAAATCCTGGTGAATAAATTTACAACTTCTGCATATTCATTCAAGCGTGTTACCATAACAATAATAAAAATCACTTCAAGAAGAATACAGACAATGGAAAAGCATAATCGTTTTACACCATTTTTTGTTTTCGCTTTTCCTTCTAAAGTATCTTGTTTCATATGTACCCCACCTTACTATTTATTTTGATACCATTATTAACTATCTACGGTTTTTATGGAAGTATATAACTTTCTTCAGCAACTACTATATTTTCTGCCTTGTTTACTATAGCATGATTTTCTTTTTACTTCCAGCATTATTTACAAATGATTCCAGTGGACATACCGTTTTTGCAGATGAGTATCCATTTTCAACGAAATAGTGACTGTAAGACACTGTTTTTATAAAAATATTTTTTTATAATAAACATATAGAAACTATTTTCAAAATAAGATATAAAAAGGAGGGAAACTATGACATATTTTCATATTTATTCTTTTATTTTAGCGGCACTCCCGCTACTTTTAGGATTCCTGTTTATCTGGTTTGGAAAAAAACTGTGGAACAACGCAGCTAAAAAAAATGAAGAATATCAGCAGCGCTACACAGGACATACCACATTGCGTGTAATCAGAGTAGAAAAAAATGAATGGGAAGAAACAAATTCAAACGAACAGGGACCAGAAAGCAGAATTTCTGTCACCTCGTATACTCCAGTTTACGAGTATACGGTAAATGGTCAACGATATGAATATCATACCCGCATAGGAAGTTCTATCGATCAGTATCCTATCGGAAAAGAATATCCTGGATATTATAATCCAAAAAATCCAGCAGATGTAACAGAAACCTTAAACGATATAACAGGCGGAGGTAATCGCTTCTTTAGTTTGTTGTTTTTTGGAATCGGAGTACTGGCTATTATATTTGCACTGATAAGAATATCGGCAGTTATAACGATCCTATAAAAGCAAATGAAGGGAAGGCTCCGGAAATTCATTTCATAAAAAGGGGGAATTGAACATGTTAAACAAAAAAAATGAACAGGAATTAAAGAATCTTTTATATTTCATCTTTGGAATCCAACGAATCTTTTTACTTATCCCACTTTTAATTCTGTGCCTGAGTTTCTCTGCTCCGGCACAGGCAAAAGGAACCTGGGATTCTAATTTACAAATGTGGCTTGATACGACCCGGATTGCTGATTTAAAAAATATGTATCCCGGTGATTACAATGTAATTATTGCGAAAATAAATGATCCGGATGTGCAGAGAGTCCCATCCTATAATGTACTAGTTACTTCCTCTGATCCTTCCGTTGTGGATATTTTTGGAGTAGACAACATGGATTTTGGTTCTTATGATCCTGATATGGATGTTGGTATTCAATTATCTGCAAAAAAAGTTGGAACGGCTGCGATAACTATTAAGTACAAAACGATTACTAAAGTTATCCATGTTACGGTAAAAAAGTCCATTGCTTCTTTTAGTGATAAAACGGGTACAATGACAACGGGACAGAAATATTCTATCCGTCACTTTATTACATTTCGAGGAAATAAACCTGAGATAAAGAAAATAAAATCAAACAATAAAAAAATTATAAAAGTATCTGGTGAAAAACTAATTCCTAAAAAAGCTGGAAAAGCAACAATCACTGCTACTATTAATGGAAAAAAACAGAAAATAAAAATTACTGTAAAAAAGGCGAAGCCAAAACCGAAATTCAGTCAACTAAAGTCGAAAAAAGCAGGACTTGATTATGGAAACTTACATGGAGAATCTACTGTAAAAATTAAACTGACAAATAAAACACAATACCCTATAACCAAAGTTAAGCTGTCTTCTACATTATTCTTTGATGATGTTTTAGATGATTGCCGCCCAAAAAAGACAAAAACACTTACTGTAAACCTAAAACCTGGTAAATCAAAAACTGTTAAAATCTACTTTGGAAAATATCCAGTAAGTAAACCGACAAGATGGACTTATAAGATTCTACAGTTTTGGTATAAACAATAATTCTGATTTGCTACAGGGAGAGTTCTTCATCTGAAAGCATAAATAAAAATTACTGCGGGAAATCCAAAGATTTCCCGCAGCCTGTGCTTAGAACCGAACCTCCACACGCAGGTTTTCTACAAGGCTCTGTTAAAAAATTACATCCTTTTTATCTTTTCTTTGAACATAAAACCGATAACGAATAACTTATAACAGATACACTTTAACTCTGAACAAAAACTTCTTGAACCATTATCAATTTCAAGATGCCCTGTACGGAAAGTAATTTTAGATGTCTACTTCAAACTGTACCGTCTGGTTGTATTTATCCAAGGCCATCTGCATTTCCATAATGGTCTTGGATACATTTTCATACTCCTGCTTTATTAATTCCAAATCGTAGTTGATATATCTGTACTCCGGAACAGTATTTCTAGATGTATAGGAATGTTGTTCCTGTCTTGATTTCGGAAGCTGTTTACGCATCTGATCCAGTACACCTTTTCTTTTATTTAACTGCGCCATCTTGATAAGAATGGTATCAATGCTCATTTCTGAGTTACCTACCTGAACCTTTGCAGTTGTATTTGTTACATTCAATACATGCTTGATGATCGCAATCTTTTCATCAATAGCTGTAATCATGGATGCCACTTCTGAATAATCATATTCTGGTATAACCGGCTCCTCATTAATAGCAGCGACATACGTACTTGATGCTGCTTCTTTATTTACCCAGAAAGCCTTATCTTCTTCCAAACTCTTAAGCATTTTATTTGCGTAAGCTGATGTTATTGTCTGCATTTTTCACCCTCCATATCTGCTGTTTTTATTCTTTCTAAAAAAGCTTCTCATCAACATTCCACAGCTACTTTGATGACCCCATCTCTTTTATTTTCAAAGAGTTCATATGCTTCTTCAATCCTACTAAGGGGATAAGTATGTGTAATCAGTGGTTCTGTATCGATTTTGCCCTCTGCAATTAATTTCAGTGTTTTCTCACAGTCACAACCGTCAACTCCTCCTGTTTTAAATGTAAGATTTTTCCCATACATATCTGGAAGCGGTAATGTCTGTGCTTCATTATAAAGTGCAACTATAGTTACAATAGCATTTGGTCTGGCGCATTCCCATGCCAGTCGAAATGTAGAATCTGCTCCTGCGACTTCTAAAACTATGTCTGCCCCGCCATGCTCACTATTCGCTTGAACAAAGTCTGCACATTCTTCTGGTGAAACAGTAAGAACCTCCGGGTAATGTTCGTTGATAAACTGAAGGCGATCTTCATCTTTTTCGCACATAATGATACGCTGTGGTTTCTTTAGCATAACACAAAGTAATGTACAAATACCTGTAGGACCAGCTCCAATAATGAGTACGGTATCTTCTTCTGTAATCTCAGAAATACGCGCTGCCCAATAGCCAGTAGCAAGGACATCCCCTACCAGTAATGCCTGTCTGTCGGTAACATTTTCCGGAATCTTATTTAAGCCCTGATCTGCAAAAGGAACGCGTACATATTCTGCCTGTCCGCCATCTATACGACAACCAAGGGCCCAGCCTCCATTCTCATTCGTACAATTGTTGACGTAGCCTTTTTTACAGAAAAAACATTCTCCACAAAAAGTCTCTACATTGACAGTTACACGATCTCCCGGTTTTACATGAGTGACAGCATCGCCAACTGATTCAACAACTCCGACCATCTCATGCCCAATTGTTATTCCTAAAACAGCGCGAGGAACACTACCATGTTTAATATGCAGGTCGCTTGAACAAATGCTTGCAAGTGTTATCTTAACAATGGCATCTCGTTCATGCATAAGAACCGGTTTTTGTTTTTCCGTCAGTTCAAATTTTCCTTCTGAAACATATGTATATGCCTTCATTGTTTTCTCCCGTTCCCCTCTAAAAATAATTTTTTACGATTTTAACTTACTAATCTCTTTTTTATTATACATTTTTTACATATCATTGTCTATTTAATTTCCTGTTTAACTTTTATTATATAAAAATAAAACAAAAAAGAGCTCCAATAAGATTATGTAAAGCTCTTTTTATATCTTTGTGTTATATCTTTTTATACTGTTCTTTTTACGAGTTATATTCTGGAGATAACTCAGTTGAATTTTCGAAAATTTTATTTAATAATTTGTCTATCACTACAGTATAAACAGAAGCAAATACATTCGCTCCAATACGAAGAATTACTGCTCCGGTCATGCCAAACAGGTTAGAAGCAATAGACAATGCTCCAAAGGTATTAAATACGGTCTGCCATGCATATCCTGCGGAATAACCGACACCGATTCCTCCGATAATTCCGATATATGGATACATTGACTTTGGCAGTACAAGATAAAGGACTACAAAAATCAGGGAGCCTAAAATATTATATGGTCCTCTTAGTTTCGCTCTTGCCACAAGATCACTGGAAAATGGCAGGCAGACGGACATACAGGCAATTCCTGCCCACATTGCACGCGGTAATCCTAATAATGACATAATTAGTAACGCAGTAGAAACAATTACAGTCAGGCGTACATACCACCAGTTTCTTGCGGAACGAAGATTAAATTCTCGGAATAAATCAAGAAAAGTTCTGCGATATGGGCGGTTTTTCTGGTTTTTATAGAATACAGCCATACAAATGATCATTCCAATCAGTAAGCTGGCAATTCGTAAAATATATTCTTCGCCTGTAACATCATATCCCTGTAATAATAAATATCCTAACACAAAAGTCGAATGATTGAACATAATGATATTATGGCAGCCAAGAATCATTAATAACATAATGAAGAACAGATTCACAAAGAATGCCGGTATCGGGGCTAAAGTGTTAGTAAGTCTTGGTCCTACAATAAGAATTCCAAATATCCCTGCAATGCACAAAAGACCATGTGTTGTTTTAATTCCGAAATCTGCCTGTCGAAGAACAAGTAACGCTAACAGGACAACTACACCAGCTACACTATTTCCGGAACCAAATACTGTGCTAAACAGCGTTACTAAGGCAAAGCAGAAGGCTACAACAAGATATACCTTAACGTTATAAATTAAGATGTGCCTTCTCTTTTCCTTTGGGTCTGTTGTCTTTTTAATTAATTCTTTTGAACCAGTTGAGCTAAGCTGCAGCTCTTGATAAAATGTCATAAATTTCCCACCTTTTCTCATTTCATAAAATGAATGTATTTTCAAAGTGGAATACAATATACCCCAAGCTACTCTAATTTGTCAAGGGAAATTATACAGTGCAATTATTTTAACTCTATTTTTAATCGGTTTAACGGTAATACTGACATTCTTTGGACTGCATATACATTACTTCATATATTTTAATATCATTGGCAGAAGCACATTTATATCAATTGGCTTTGCTACATGACCATTCATTCCTACAGAAATTGCTGTCTGTTTGTCCTCTGAAAAAGCATTTGCCGTCATGGCAATAATCGGAACTCTGCTTAATGCCGAATTATCAATTGCACGAATTTGGCGGGTAGCTTCGTATCCATCCATAACCGGCATCTGAATATCCATCAGTACCAAATCATACATCTCCTCTGTAGAATTTTTTACTTTTTCTACTGCTTCCACACCATTTTCTGCTGTATCAATACAGAAACCACAGTTTGTAAGGATTTCCAGAGCAATTTCGCGATTTAATTCATTATCTTCCACAAGCAGTATGTGTTTATTTTTAAATTCTGAACTTACACTTGGGAATACACCATCGTGAATCTCATCCTGTTTTTCACCTAATGCAGTCATCAATGTCTCCCGCAGATCAGACATAAACATCGGCTTTGAACAAAATGCGGTTACACCGGCATCTTTTGCTTCTTCTTCAATTTCTGACCAGTCATATGCAGTAAGTATAATAATCGGGGTATCATCACCTAAACTGCGGATTCGGCGTGTAACTTCAATACCATTCATATCCGGCAGGCGCCAATCAATGATATATGCATGGAAAGCATCACCCATTTCCATAGACTGGCGGGCACGTAAAATTGCCTCTTTACCAGAAAGGGTCCATTCTGAACGCATTCCTACTTTTATTAACATCTTCGTCACGCTGTCACAGGTGTTAAAATCATCATCTACCACCAGCGCCTTTAATCCTTCCAGTTCCGCAATTTTTTCGACATGACGATGGCCAGATTGAATACGTAATGGCAACCGAACAATAAATTCGGTTCCTTTACCCTGTTTTGTCTGAATTCCAATCGTTCCGCCCATCATATCAACAATATTTCTAGTAATAGCCATACCCAGCCCGGTTCCCTGTGTCTTACTCACTGTAGAGGTACGCTCACGTTCAAAAGGATCAAAGATTTTCCGGGCAAATTCCGGGCTCATACCGATTCCCGTATCTTTTACACGAATTTCATATAAACTTCTTTCTTTATCTGTACCTTGATACTGTTTAAGTCGAACAGAAACTGTTCCACCGGCAGGGGTGAACTTAATGGCATTCGATAACAAGTTCAGCAACACCTGATTCAGTCTTGTCTTGTCGCAATACACATCCTCATCTGTAACATCCATTACATCCATGTAAAGTTCCAGCTGCTTTGCATGGATCTGTCCACCGATAATCGTCTTCAGGTCGTGAAGCAGATCAGATAAATTGACTTCTGTTTCTTCTAAATGCATCTTTCCACTCTCGATACGGCTCATATCCAAAATATCATTGATAAGAGAAAGCAAATGATTACTGGATGAGAGAATTTTGCTTAAATAGTCCTGTACTTTTTCCTGATTCTTGATGTTACTTACTGCCAATGTAGTAAAACCAATAATTGCATTCATTGGTGTGCGAATATCGTGAGACATATTGGAAAGAAATGTACTTTTTGCCCGGTTAGCAGTTTCTGCTGCACGTACAGCCTCTGAAAGCGCCTGATTCATTTTTTTATCAGCGGTACGGTCAGACATAACCAGAATACATTTCTTTTTACCTTCTACATTGCTGCCCATTGCAATAATATGAAACCATCGCCGCTCCTTGCTCTTCTGATGAATATATTCAAAATCCTGTTCTCGCTGTTCATCTGCTAAAAGATTTTCCAGATAATTTGACTTCTCTCCTTCAGAATCTTTCGGATGCAATTTTTCCAAAATACGAATATCCTTCTGAACTTCTTCTACTGTGATACCAAGCAATTTTTCGACATTCGGACTCACATAATCTACCTTGGATGTCTTTGCATCAATCATCAGGAAAATGTCATCTACATTCATCGATAATTTTTGAAACAATTCGTCTCTGTACAAAATTTCCGTATCTTTTCTCTTCAGCCGCAACCGGTTTTCTTTTAGAATGATTATAATGATGATGACCGCAACACTGAATACAATCCCACCAATAATAAACATAGTCTTAAACTGTAGATTATTCATACTCGCATTGACTACATCTGCTGGAACAATGCCCAGTAATGTCCAGTTCATAATTTCTGCGGCTTCATAAATCAGATAGTATTTCTTTCCATCCAGATTTACAAGCATTGCACCACTGTTTTCCTGTTGAAATTTCTTTGCAAGGGCGAGGACATCCTCTTCGGAAAGATCAGAATGTTCTCTCAGAAATGCCAAAAAGTTATATACATCTTTTTGGCCGTTTACAGCATGGTTAATCATGACACGTCCGTCCGATTGAATGACATAACTGCTTGTATTTCCATCAAAAGCTGCGATATCCAGTACTTTTACAATATCAGAGTTGTTATATGCAACTGCAATAGCATCGTATGCAAATCCCTGATACGTTCCAGAAACTTCCGGGCAAGCAAACACAAGTAATTGTGGCTTTCCAGGCAAGGTTGCGTTCATGATAATATCTTTCTTCTGTGTGATCTGATCTTCAATATTTCCCTGTAATCCAAGATACCCTGTTTCCCCTGCCACCGTTTGATACTTTCCCTCGGCTGACAGAAAATAAAAGTTTGAAAACTCCGTCTCTTTCTGCGCATTATCTATGCAATCACGAATTTCACTTTCACTTGAAGTATTCTGTAAATATTCACTCCACATATGAAGATATGTCAAATTTTTATTGACTAACTCATTTAATGCACTGTTTGATTGATGGAAAATCTCAGTCAAATGAGAAACACTTTCATGATAAACCGTCTGCGATACAAAATTAAAATACTGGATGCTGACCGTAACAATTCCAATAAGTAAAACAATAGCAGCAAGTAAGGTTCCTGCTCGTTTACTTTTGAACTGTTTTTCCATTTTCATACTATACTTCCTGTCAGTCATCTTTATTCCCTCAAAGTAATATATTGTTCAGGCTCTGCAAGGACAGCATTACCTTGTAACACATAATTCACCCACGTATCTCTTACCCGCTGTTCCTCTTCTGTAAATCCATGATCCTCATCTGTAAGAAAAGGAGCCATATTATTCTCTGTCGCAAGACAAGTCACAGTAAACGTATCCTCTTCCTTAAGCTGCTTTCCGTCTTTCTTAATCTTAAGCAACGTATACTTTCCATTCTTTTCCTTTACTTCAATGGAAATTCCACTGACAACAGGTAAGGAACCTTTATTAAAAGGCTGGAAACCTCCCTTTGTACCTTCCACAAAAGATTGGACTGTTTCCAATAATTCTGCACCACTCATTTTCTTTTTATAAGCACACAGACCATTCGGCATAATCATATTTCCCGCCATCTTTTCCGTATAATCTGCCTGAAGCACACTGCCGGTAAAACTATTACTGGTTGCAAGTAAGACATCACTTTTATAATATCCGCGCAGTGTATTCGCCATTACGGAATACGATTCATTTCCTCCGTCACTATAAAAATAATTAGAATATGATTTCGGAGAGCTCAAAACTACTTTTTCGTTAGAAGTATCTTTCGATTGCCGAAGCATGGAATCAAAAGCTTTGTATGCCTGCTGAGAGTTATATTCACCTGTAATCATCTTTGAAACCACATCTTGGGAAACACTGAAAAAATCATTGGAAGCAATACGAATATACATATGATTCTCTTCAATTACTGATTTTACATCCTTTAGATAATCTGTAAGATGAAGAGGTACATCCTGACTGTAACTAAGCGTATCCTGTCCATCGGCAATTATATTCTGTGCCTTTGCAGAAAGCATTACCTTAAGAACCTTCATCGCATTATCTCTGCGTGTCTCATCTTTTTCCAATTCACTGTTTAAAGCAACCTGAAAATAAGGAGTGGTCATTATCCACTTTTCTCCATTCTGTTCAAAAAACGGCAGAAATACGGTATCTATTCCCTGATCTTTATATTTCTTAACTCCAAAAGAACTTCCAAAGTACATAGCAAGTTTCCCGTTCTGATATAAATTATCTACCACATCATAATCAAGATTAATATCATCCGGTTCAAGTTTTGTATCTTTAATAAATTGTTCCATTCGGTCAAAAGCAGCTGGCCAGACAACATTATCAAGTCCAACTTTTTCCGTACTTGCTGGATCACTATATGCGGTTCTCCACTTGCGTCCATCCGTAGAGGAAAGTTCTGAGGCGGACAACCCCTGTAGCGTCTCCATACAAGTATAATCATAAAAATAGTCAGCAGCAAATCCTCGAATTCCTACTTTCTCGAATGCCTGACATGCAGAAACAAAACTTTTATAATCTGTAGGAAGGGGAATATTATATTTCTCAAAAAGTGCTTTATTAACAACAAATCCATGCGCATCCGCACAAACCGGAAGCCAGTTCACACTGCCGTCCTCATTCATAAAGCTGTTAAGATAAGAATTATAGACAGCTCCTGCTTCATTCGTAGTAGACAAGTCCATCAGACTATTTTGTAATGGCAGCGCATCATGCAGGGAAAAACGGCAGCAGGTAATAATATCTGGCATACCATCACTTTCCTGAAGAAACCGATAAAAATCAAGATCATTATTTCCCACTACAAATTCAATATTTACATCCGGAAGCTGAGACTGGATATACGGTGCGTATTTCTCATACAGATTCGTAGTCCACAAATACACCCGGATCGTTTCTTTATTTTCCTGTTCCCTGCTCTTTTTCCCACAGCCTGATAAAAGCGATGCCACCATCACCGCTAATAACACTACAGCGAGAAATCTGTTCCATTTTTTCTTTTTCATACATCGTCTCCCTTTATTTCTGAAAATACACCTGCAAAAACAAAGATGCACTGTCTCTTCAGACAATGCATCTTAAACGTAGCGGCTTACTGCCATGTTACAGGCCCTCTAGCTTCGCGTCTCAGACTCTCGACTGATCTGCCCATAATTCGTATTTTACTCATTATTATACTCATTATACATTTTTTGTAGTTATATGTCCATCTCTTTTCAGAAATATTTGGTAAAATTTCTGTTAAATATTATTTTTCTCCCCATTTTAACAATAATACCGAATTTAGAATAATGATATTTTAATAGTGTTTTTTTCATCTTCCTATTATTTTTCCAATTGTACAATTTATAAAAAAGAGAATCAGATCAAGAATTACTATAGTTGCTCCTACAGGTGTAGAGCATAAAATAGAAAGCACAATTCCAAAAAATGCACCAACAACAGAAAGAATGGCTGCATAAACAACCACACCTTTGAAAGACCGGGCTACACGCATCGCAGAAAGTGCAGGAAATATAATAAGTGCTGATATTAAAAGGGAACCGACCAGACTCATTGCAAGTACAATGATTACTGCGGTAATTACTGCAATCATCAGATTATAGCCTTCTGCATTTTTTCCAATCGCTTTTGTAAAATTCTCATCAAACGTAACTGCAAAAATCCGATTATAGAACAAAATGAAAAATGCAACGACCAATACAGACATAATAATACAGCTAATCACTTCCCCTTCCGTTAATGTAAGAATCGTTGTAGAACCAAATAACGTTGAACAGACATCTCCCGATACATTTGCCGATGTAGAAAAAATATTCATAACAAGATATCCTACTGCCAATGCACTTACAGAAAGCATCGCTATGGCAGCATCACCTTTTATCTTCGTATTTTGTCCGGTCCTAAGAAGCAAAACCGCCGCAATGATCGTTACCGGCATAATAAAAATAGTATTATTTACCAATTTGAAAATAGTAGCAACTGCCATAGCTCCAAAAGCGACATGGGAGAGGCCATCTCCAATAAAAGAAAAACGCTTCAACACAAGTGTTACTCCTAAAAGAGAAGAACACAATGCAATTAAAACTCCGACGATCAATGCATATCGCACAAACGGGTAGGATAGATAAAAAGAAAGCTCCTGCAAGATGTGTGTCATTTTTTCTCTCCCCCTATTCTGTCTTCTTCTGTGTTTTTAAATAACTTCCACTTATCACTGTTCATATACTCTTCTTTTGTTCCGTAAAAAGAATCTCTTTGATCCATATGAAGAATGTGTGTTGCATAAGTAAGTGCCTGCACATCGTGGGAAACCATAATAACTGCGATTCCCTCTTCATTTAAATCTTTTGTTATCTGGTAAAATTCCGCTGTTACCTTTGGATCAAGACCTGTAACCGGCTCATCTAATAAAATCACCTTACTGGTGGCGCATAATGCTCTTGCCAAAAGAGTTCTCTGCTGCTGCCCTCCGGAAAGATTTCGATAACAGGACTTTCGAAGATTCCAAACATCCATTTTCTTCATTTTTTCCTCTGCCATACGTTTTTCCACTTTACTGTAGAAAGGACGCCATCCGCATTTTGCAAGCGTACCGGAAAGAACGATTTCTTCTACAGTTGCCGGAAAATCTTTCTGAACAACCGTTTGCTGTGGCAGATATCCCACTTCGTAAGCTGTTAATCCGTCACCAGCCATCACTTCTCCACTGATCGCATTCTGTAGATGAAGAAGTGTTTTGATCAATGTACTTTTCCCTGTTCCATTTTCCCCTACAATACAAAGATAATCACCTTTTCCAACTTTAAAATTCAAATCTGATACAATGGCATGTCCCTCATATCCTAATGTTAAGTTTTTACATGTAAGATAAGCCATCTCTATCCCCTCTTTCCCTGAAGAATATTGCTGTTCTATTTTTTAATAGCAATATTTTGATACAATATTTACAACGTTTCAATCTTTTTTCAATTAAAGAATACTTCTTTATTTAATTTAATGCTTTTGATAAAACAGATAAGTTCTCACGCATTACTTTCAAATATGTGATTCCATCTAAAAGCTGTTCGTTTGTAACGGATTGCAAAGAATTCATTACCAGTATACCCTGATCTTTCTTTGCTGTATTCGCTTTGATTGATTCCGCAATCCGGCCATCTGAATTCTCTATTGTTAATATGACTGGCAAATGCAATGTATCTATCTTTTGAGCAAGAAATGTTACCGTTTCAAATCCTGCCATTGTCTCTGCACTACAACCAGCAAATGCCGCATAATATTTTAGTTGATAATCATTTGCAAGATAGCGAAATGGAAAACGATCTCCAAATAAAATCGCTTTATACTTTCCGTTTTTTATCGTAGCAGCGTACTGTTTATCCAAGTGATCAAGCTTTTTAATATAAGAGTCCGCATTTTTCTCATAAATTTCTGCATTTTGTGCATCAATATTTGCTATTTCTTGTGCAATATTTTTAACAAGAATTTCTGCATTCCGGATAGAAAGCCAAATATGCTCATCATATTCTGGTTCTTCTTCCACATTATCTGCTTCTTCCTCTTCTTTATGAGAATGTCCCAAAAAGCCTTTTCCTTCCTGCATTCCTTCTACAACTTCCTCTTCCTTTACAGAATTGCCTAAAACTTCCATGAGATTGATTGCTTTTAAATCTTTATTTTTCGCTTCTTTTAAAGCATCTCTAACCCATGCATCAGATTCTCCTCCGACATAAATAAAAAGATCCCCGGAACCGGCAATTGCAATATCACGTATCGTAGGCTGATAACTATGCATATCCACACCATTATCCAGTAATAATGTTATATCAAAACGCATCTCTTGATTTCCGATAATATTTTTCACCCAGTCATATTGCGGAAAAGTAGTACAGACAATTGAAATCTTATCACTAGAAACCTTCTCCATAACATCCTCTTCTGCATTGTTATCTTTTTTTTCATTGACAAAAATATTCGGAGTCTCTGCTGCGTTATTTTTTATCACAGAACAACCTACCGATAAAAAAAGACACAGAAAAAGACTCGTCAGCAACAAAGAACTTGCAGATAACATTCTTCTCTTTTTAAATAACCGTTTCATAAATCGCTTTCCTTTCCTGTCCTTTAACCAGCTTTTCTATAGCATTACGAGCATTATCACTTTGTAATTCTATTTTTCCCTTATAACCTCAAAAAACGCAAGTCGATTGCAATTTCATATTCTAGACATTTTCAAGAGAAAAGTCAAGAAGAAAATACAAATGAGTTGCGTTTTTATGAAAAATAAAAACGGCGGTTCCATGCTATTGCACAGAACCGCTGTCATAGAAATGATATTTTTATGTTTTTTAATTTGTAACTCCTATTTTTTTATTTTATCGATAGCTGGTATTCCATTCCCGTTTATTAAAGCTTTCTTTGCAAGCTGATCAACCTGTTCATTATAATAATCTCCGGAGTGTGCTCTTACTTTCTGGAATATAACTTCCATCTTCTCCTGCATATTTCTCATAAATGCAGCATATTTCTTCGTATGTGGATTCTTCGCAGTCCATACACCTGTTGCCCATTTTTCAATTCCCTCATAATCATAATGAAGAACAACAGAAGAATAACCGTTTTCAAATGCCCACTGTACTGCATACATTGCTCCATGCATCTCTCCGGCCACATTACGAATAGCCAGAAGTTCCGGCTCATCACCATTTCCGTATCGCTCGATGATTCTTCCATCTTCCAGTAAAATAACACAGCCAAAAGAATATTTTTGAAGATTTACGTCAAAACTTCCGTCTACATAAACAACAAGCCGGTTAGGTGTTGAGGTTGTCAATGGACTAGAATCTATACTTGTTGCTGCTGTTGAAAAATTTTTACCAGTAGCTGTCTTAACTGCTCCAATATTTAAAAAATCTTCTGCTTCTTCCTTCGTTAAAAATCCCTTATATTCTGCTCCAGAATAGCCATGCACTGCTTTTTTACATTCATCCCATGAATAAAATAATCCTGTTTTATTTCCTTTTCTTACGGCGTAAATTTTCTTTTTTGCCATCATTCTTCCTCCATTTTTCCATTCTTACATAACTATATCGGGGAAAATTAGGAAAGTCAATCCATTGTTTTCTCAAAAAAACTGTATTTTTATCGCATTTTATGGTATTTTATTTATAGAAATTTTTATCACAATAATAATTTTTCTGCTTGGTAAATAATTATCAACTCCACTATAAAGATGTTAGGGTGAAAGGAACTGTTATGTTAGATTTACTTTATTCCTATAAAACCACTGTAAAGTTTTTAGGCAGCGTATTAGGCCCGGATTACGAAGTCGTTCTTCAGGACCTATCCAATAAGAATCATTCTGTAATTGCAATCGAAAATGGTCATATCAGCGGAAGGACTATTGGCAGTCCTCTTACAAGTGCTGTATTTCAGATGCTTTCCTCCAAAGTATATGAGGAGAATGATTTTATTGCCAATTATAAAGGTGTTGCGGAAAATGGACATATTCTCCGTTCTTCTAGTATGTTCATTAAAGACTCCAACGGGAATCCGATTGGTCTTTTATGTATTAACTTCGATGACAGCCGATATATGGAGCTTCACGAGAAATTATTTTCCATGATCCATCCTGGAAATTTTATTAAAAATATAGCTTTTGGACTTTCAAATAGTACGGATAATATAAAAGATTTATCCAGCAGTATTACGGAAAACTTTGCAATAGACGTTGCAGCTCTAAGAGAACAGATTTTCAATGATGCAACTGCCAATCTTAAAACACCAGTAGACCGTCTGAATCAGAATGAGCGAAAAGAGATTATGATAAAGCTTCATGAACAGGGTTTATTTCAATTAAAAGGCTCCATACCTTTTGTCGCAAAAAGATTCTCCTGTTCACAGGCAACAATTTACAGATACTTAGGAGAAATAAATAATTAAATCCTGATTTGATGAACTAAAGAAACGAAAAGCAGAAATTTAATATAGAATAAAATGTGAAGATAGTCGCGGCGTAGAAAATGCCTGAACGGCATTTTTACTTGCTCCGACATCACATTTTATTCTATATTAAATTTCTGCTTTTCTGTTCTTTGGCTCCAGATGGTATCAGGATTTTGTGTGGGAAAATAAGGGGTTTCCCCAGAAGTGAGTATCTTTCTACTGAATTGCATTGAGGTTTCTAAAGAAAAGAGAATTTTTATAAGTTTGATTTTGTTCCGTTGCGCCAAACACTTCATTTTGCCTCAAAAAACGAAAACTCCAGAAGAAATGTGTCAGTCTTTTGGACTTTAGTTTCTCGAAAATCCTTAACCTTCTGGAGGACTCTATTCTCACCAAACTGTAGATTTAGATAGCCAGAAAAAAGAAAAAAATAATACATCCCAGATGCGGCTTGGGAGCGTGTTTAAGATGCGGACGAGCATCTTAAATACAGCGACTACAGAGCAGATGGGATGTATTATTTTTTCTTTTTTCGTCTACATTAAATCTATAAATCAGGATTGTTCTGACTTTGGTAATACCAGATTTAAAAATACTGCAGTGATTGTTGCTAATACTACCGGGGACTTTCCAAAGATTGTTGTTACCCATTCCGGGAAGGTTGCCAGTGCTGCATTAGCCTGTGTCACACCCATTCCAAGTGCGATGGATAAACCAACTACCGTTGTATTTCTAAAATCCATCGGTGCCGTTGTAATGAGCTTAATTCCTGTCATTGCAATTGATGCAAATACAGAAACAGTTGCTCCACCAAGTACACAGTATGGGATTGTTGTCAGTACTGAAGAAAACTTCGGAATTAATCCTGCGATAAGGATAATAATTGCAGAAGTTTCAAATACTCTTTTTGCAACAACTTTTGTGGAACCTACGATACCTACATTCTGACTGTATGTAGCTGTTGGAAGACCACCAAATACTGCACAGAAAATATTGCTTAAACCATAGCCTACGATACCACCGCTTAATTCTTCATCTGTAGGCATACGGTCAAGCCCTCCTGTCGTTGTCGCAGAAAAGTCTCCAATTGCCTGAATAGAGTTTATTGCAAATAATACTCCAATTGCTACACAAGAAGAAGGTTCAAACGTAACACCAAAATGCATTGGTTTTGGTAACGCAAACCAGGATGCATTTACTACGGCAGAAAAATCAACCATTCCAAAGAATAATGAAATGATATATCCTGCAATGATTCCAATTAATATGGATGCCAGTTTCCAGATTCCTTTTCCATAATGATTGAGTACCGTTACGATACAGAGTGTAATAATTGCTACAAGCCAGTTCTGCCAAGAGCCATAGCTTTCATTACTTGCTCCACCTGCCATGTAATTAATTGCTGTCGGATATAAAGAAAGTCCAATAGCAAATACAACCGTACCAGTAATTAATGGTGGAAAAAACTTACGAATCTGTTTGATAAAAATACCAACGATAACCGCTACAATACCTCCGACAATCTGCGCTCCTAAAATAGTTGCAATATCAAAGGTTCCTGCAATTGCCTGCATTGTTGGCACATAGGCAAAACTGATACCCATAATAACCGGAAGCCCGGAACCAATCGAAACTTTACCTGTTCTAAGCAGCGGAACTACTTGAATAAGTGTTGTGATTGCTGACATTGTAAGGGCTGCCTGAATTAAGATAACCGAATCCTGTTCGGATAATCCAGCTACACCAGCTACAATGATTGCCGGTGTAACACATCCTACAATCATGGCCACCACATGTTGCAGGGCAAGCGGAAGGGTTTCACCAACTGATGTCTTTCCATCCACTTTGAATAGTTCTTCTGACATATTGTTCGTCATTCTACTCATATTACCTCCTAATGGTTTTCTATTATCTTGCGGTTTACTATATTATTTACAGATTGTTTTATACCTTTGCCTACAAACATAGACATATAAGATAGGTTAGTAAAATTGCCTTCTTTATTAAAAATTATAAAAATTATGCTCTGATTATGCAATTTATCTGCTGTATACCTGCATAAATAATAGAAAAATTAATATTTTACCGCATTTATCTTAACATTTTCTGTCGAAAAATGCAATTCTTAATCATTAGAAGAGTATATTATTTTAAAAGAAATAGCATTTACATGATTTCTTCCACAGTCTTGCACCGCATAAAACCACTCATGATACATGCTCCCGCTGCCCCTGTCTTTCTGACAGACTCCATGTTCTGTGAAGAGATTCCTCCAATTGCATATACCGGAATTCTAACCGCTTTGCAGATCTCTTCTAAAAAAGGAAGTCCCCTTCCTGGTAATCCTTTTTTACAGTCAGTGAGGAAAATGTGCCCGGCAGTAATATAGGTACATCCTAAATCCTGTGCTTCTTTTGCTTCTTCTAAAGAATGACAAGAAGCTCCAATTATTTGAAAATGTGATCTTTCTTGCGGTGTCATTTTTTGAAGTAATGGTAATGGCATATGCACTGCCGCTGCCCCAAGTGCAATTGCTACATTAGAAAAACTATGGAGAATACACTGTGTTCCATGCTTCTGACAAATTTGCATTACCTGTCTGGCTAATTGCTCATATTCTTTCTCAGAAAGGTCTTTCTCTCTTAATACAATAGCTTTTGGATGCGCACTGGCAATCATTTCTATCTGGTCTGAAAAGTTATTGCTACAAAGTTTCCTGTTTGTGATACATATAAGATCAGACATAAAGGTAATCGTTTAAGACCGGCTGCAGACCTTCTTCAGAAATATCTTCGTACATTTTCTTAAAGCTTCGTTCATCATTGATCTCAAACTGTTCATCGCCCTGCTCGCCGTCCTCCTCCTTTCCGGTATATTTACTTTCATGGTCACCGATTCCTGTAGAAACCCCGGCGGATACTTTTGTTGCCGCAATCTTTACAATACCATTTCGAAATGTTTCACTTTCTCTGGAAGAAACCGTAATTCCGACAAATGGAAGGAAAATACGATAAGCACATAAAACCTGACAAAGTTGTTTTTCTCCTACATCTAAAGGATTAATCTTGTCATTATTAATGATTGGACGAAGTCTTGGACAAGAAAGGGAGAGCTCTGCTTGTGGATACTTTCTCTGTAAATAATAAACATGCAGTGCACTTGCCAGAGCATCTTTTCGAAAATCGGATAAGCCAAGAAGAGCTGAAAATCCAGCACCTCGCATTCCTCCCATAAGAGCTCTTTCCTGAGCTTCAAAACGATATGGCCATACCCTCTTATGTCCCATCAAATGTAACGTCTCGTATTTATCGGAATCATAGGTTTCCTGAAAAACTGTAACATAATCTGCGCCACATTCATGCAGATAACGATATTCATCTGTATTTACCGGATAAATTTCGAGACCAACCATACGAAAATACTTGCTGGCAAGCTTACATGCTTCTCCAATATATTTGACATCACTTTTTGCTCTGCTCTCTCCTGTAAGTATCAAAATCTCTTCCATACCGGAATCAGCGATTACTTTCATCTCATGAGCAATCTGCTCCATATTAAGCTGCATACGATTAATATGATTATAACAGTTAAAACCACAATAAACGCAGTAATTCTCGCAATAGTTTGCTATATAAAGAGGGGTAAAAAGATATACCGTATTTCCAAAATGTTTGCTTGTTTCTATTTTTGCTTTCTGTGCCATCTGCTCTAAAAATGGTGCGGCAGCCGGAGATAATAATGCCTTAAAATCTTCAATAGAACAAGTTTCATGTTCTAACGCTGCTTTTACATCTTTTGCTGTATACTTTTCATAATCATAGGAATGCATCTGACTCATCACTTTATCCATGACATCTGATTTGATCTGTTCCATTCCTTCCATATATTCCATATGATTCTTTCTTGAGGAAGGGTCTGTTTCCAGGCGGTGTTTCTTCTCTAACGCTTCTTTCGATAAGTATTCTGAATCGATTAAAAACTGGTTTTCCATTATAATACCTCTTTTCCAGCAACGCTTTTAATGTAAAAATCCTGTCAGTGGGTCTGATGCAGCTGCTCCTCTTGTAAGCACACGTCCCAAACCGGATAAATATGCCTTTCTTCCTGCTTCGATTGCCTGACGAAAAGCTGCAGCCATCATTGGAAGATCACCGGCAGTTGCCAACGCAGTATTTGCCATAATTGCTGCTGCACCCATCTCCATTGCCTCACATGCCTGTGAAGGCTTACCGATTCCTGCATCTACGATAATCGGAAGATCAATCTCATCAATTAAAATCTGGATGAACTCTTTCGTAGCTAATCCTTTGTTAGAACCAATCGGAGATGCTAACGGCATAACGCAGGCTGCTCCTGCATTCACAAGATCCCTGGCAGCATTTAAATCCGGATACATATATGGCATAACAACAAATCCTTCTTTTGCAAGGAGTTCTGTCGCCTTAATCGTTTCCTGATTATCCGGAAGAAGATACTTACTATCACGCATAATCTCTACTTTTACAAAATTTCCACAGCCAAGTTCTCTTGCTAATCGTGCGATCCGCACTGCTTCCTGTGCATTTCTCGCTCCGGAAGTGTTTGGTAACAGTGTCACATCCTTTGGAATATAATCTAAAATATTTTCATGTTCTTTTGTATTCGCTCTTCGAACTGCTAACGTAATAATCTGTGCTCCGGCATCTCGTACCGCTGCTTCAATCAGTTTCATAGAATACTTTCCTGAACCAAGAATAAAACGAGATTCAAATTCATGACCGCCAATGATTAACTTATCTTCTGTCTGCATAATAAAACGCCCTTCTTTCTAAACTGGTTTGTGATTATTCTAAACCAACCTATATTATATTAATAAATTGATTCTGTATAATTACATCTCTTTTTTAATAATTCATAAAAATTATTAACATCCACCACCCATAAAACTGACGATTTCGACTTCGTCTCCATCTTTAAGAATGGTCTGACCATACTGTTCTTTTGGAATAATCGTAAAATTATACTCCACAACAATATGATTTACATTATAATTCTCCGCTGCAAGATACTCTGCAACTGAAATCCCTGCCTTATCACAGTCTTGTCCGTTAATTTTTACCATGCCTTCACCTCCTGTAACATAAAAAAACGAGAAGTAACCGATTCGGTAACTTCCCGTAAAAATATACAAAAATATATATGCTTCCCTACGTTGGCATTATCCAAATCAGGTTAATGGGTCGAAGGTCATACCTTCCTCTCAGCCTGTAATACAAGCTCCCCTTTTATTCAATTGTATTTATAATACGCTTATCTTAACAAAAATGCAAGACAAAAATGCTACTTCATTACAATTAGCTCATAATTTCTGCTTCCGAGATGAATCTTTTCTGCATGTTCCAGACAGGTTTTGTATTCAGACTCAGGCGTAGTATTTTCAAAATGATCATGATGATCACAGAAACCTTCCCTGTGCATATTTTCAAAAAGCTGACTGTTTGGAAGCGGCTGCATCTTTAAGCAGGCATCTACACATGCCTGATCCAATGCTAATGGATCAAACGATGCGAACATTCCGATATTCGGAAGAATCGGTGCATCATTTTCCACATGGCAGTCACAGTTTGGGGATACATCAACAACAAGTGAAATATGGAAATTCGGTCTTCCATCAATTACTGCTTTTGTGTATTCTGCCATTCTGCAATTTAAATCTTTTGTTGCCGCCCAATTTTCAAATTCAATCGCATCAAAGTTACATGCGCCGATGCATCTTCCACATCCTACACAATTCGTTCCATCAATATGCATCTTCTTTGTCTCTTCATCAAATACAAGACCATTATTCGCACATTCTCTCATACAGCGACGGCATCCACGACATAATTCTTCATGAATCGTTGGCTGACCATTCGTATGCTGTTCCTTTTTTCCTGCACGAGAGCCACAGCCCATACCGATATTTTTAATCGCTCCGCCAAATCCAGTCGTTTCATGACCTTTAAAGTGGCTTAAACTAATAAAAATGTCTGCATCCATGATTGCTCGTCCAATCTTTGCTTTTTCTATGTATTCGCCGCCCTCAACAGGTACCTCAATATCATCTGTTCCTTTTAAACCGTCTGCAATTAAAATAGGGCATCCAACCGTCATTGCTGTAAAGCCATTCTCCCAGGCGCACTGCAAATGTTCTAATGCGTTCTTACGGCTTCCCGGATATAACGTATTACAATCTGTTAAAAATGGCTTTCCACCTAATTCTTTTACTACATCAGCAACCGCTTTGGCATAATTGGGACGTAAAAAACTTATGTTACCAAGTTCTCCAAAATGCATTTTAATGGCTACAAATTTATTTTCCATGTCAATTTCGGAGATTCCAGCCTTTTTCAGAAGTCTTTTTAACTTCATTGGAAGTCCCTCTCCTAACTTTGCCCTAAAGTCAGTAAAATATACTTTTGATTTTTCCATGTTCATAATCCCTTTCTAAATTTAAATTTAAAATGAAATATTCTATCATTACAAATATACTTTATCTCTTTTTGGACATGATTTCAACCAATATATTTACTGTTTAAAGATGGAAAAATAGCTTTTTTATAAATTTGTCATTTATATATTTTTGTATTACCTTGCTTTATTTTCACTCAATTTTTTGTAGATTTCTTTTTCTACTTCTGACAATGAAATGTTCTTTTCTTTCGCGATTCTTGCCATATCTTCATATTCTGGTTTTTCCTTTACAATACCGTATCCGGAAGCAGCTTTGACATGAACCGTTCCATATATAGTTTCTATTTCTTTGATTTCTCTTTTCAGTCCATAGCGTTTACAGTTATATTCACGAACCCCCAGTGTGGTTGTATGTTTTAAAATAAGCGTAAGAAACTTCTCTCTGTCTTCTTTGGCACACATACAGGTAAGCATGATTGCCGGACGGTTTTTCTTCATCTGAATATTTGTCGTATAAACATCAAAAGCTCCTTCTTTCATCAAAAGTTCTGTGACAAATCCAATCTTTTCCGGAGTCATATCATCAAGATTACAACAAAGTTCTATAATGGAATCCATTTCCTGTGGTTCACCATGACACCCTGTATACTCTTGTTCTTCTATACTTTCTCCGATAATCGCACGAAGGCAGTTTGCATCAGTAAAGTCTTTCATTCCCATACCATAACCTGTCTTTTCTACAGACATCATTGGCATCTGACCAAAAGATTGAGCAAAATGTTTTAAAAGAGCTGCTCCGGTCGGTGTGCAAAGCTCTCCTTCAATTCTTCCACCATAAATAGGAATTCCCTGCAGAATATGTGCTGTTGCAGGTGCCGGGATTGGAAGAATACCATGAGCACAGTGAATCTGACCATAACCAACATGAACAGGAGAAGCTATGATCTGTTCCGGAGCAAGTTTATAAACTGCAAGACAAACCCCGACAATATCTGCTACTGCATCCATGGCTCCAACTTCATGAAAATGTATTTCCTCCACCGGACATCCATGAGCATGGCTCTCTGCATCTGCAATTAATTTATATACGGCAATCGCATCCTCTTTTACCTTTTCTGGTACATTCAGATGCCCGATAATATGCTCAATATCTTTCATACTCGTATGATGATGACTGTGTCCATGTGTGTGCTCATGTACATGGTCATGCCCATCGTGGTGATGTTCATGCACATGGTCATGCTCCTCATGGTGATGTTCATGCACATGATCATGTCCCGCATGGTGATGTTCATGTATATGATCATGATCTTCATGATGATGTTCATGCATATGCAATGGCACATCAACACTTTTTTCTTCTTCTCCATTTACGGTTACTTCCATATGCGTTCCCATAATACCGCATTTTGCTATTGTTGTTCGTTTAATCTTTACCTGAGGGATCTGTAAATCATTCAATTGCTGCACAAAAGCATCCGGATCAGGCATTAATTCCGTAAGTGCTGCCGTAAGCATATCTCCGGCAGCTCCCATATTACATTCCAAATATAATGTCTTCATATTATAACTACTCTCCTTTACATTTCTATCTTTTATAGTAGGCTTTGTTTTTTATGAATGTTCATGTAAATGATGTGGCTGCATTCTTACGTTTTCTGGATTTTTCACAGAGACATGATTAATCATACTTGCCATATAACCAGCACCAAAACCATTATCAATATTGACAACACTGACTCCGCTTGCACAGGAGTTAAGCATTGATAAAAGAGCGGACAAACCTCCAAAAGAAGCTCCATATCCAACACTGGTCGGTACCGCGATAACCGGACAATCCGCGAGTCCTCCTACCACACTGGCAAGAGCGCCTTCCATTCCGGCAATAACAACGATAACCTGGGCACTCATTAAATCTTCGGAATAGGCTAACAGACGATGAATACCTGCAACACCAACATCATAAATTCTTACAACTTCATTCCCAAGAATTTCAGCAGTTAAGGCAGCCTCTTCCGCTACAGGCAAATCGCTTGTCCCACCCGTTGCAATGACTATTTTTCCATTTCCGTCTTTCTTCGGAAGTTCTCCTACAATACCAGTTTTACTAAGTGCATTATAATGCAACGGAAGACTTGCGCCCACAAGATCTGCCGCTTCCTGGCTCATTCTTGTAATCAATACGGCATTATCGCTTTTTTTTCGAAAAGCTTCTGTAATCTTTCGTATCTGTTCCGGAGTTTTTCCGGCACCATAAATTACCTCTGCCGCTCCCTGACGAATCTTTCTGTGATGATCAAGTTTTGCAAAACCAAGATCTTCAAACGGCTCTGTCTTCAACTCTAATGCAGCCTTTTCTACACTGATATCACCGGAAGCCACTTGATGTAATAATTCCGTTAATTTCGTATGTTCCATAATATTTCACCTCATTTACTCCCTAAAATCAATTTATACATGATGTAAATCTATCCATAAAATAAATTCAAGAATACCATGGCATTCTTGAATTTATTTTACTATTCTGCGGTACAAAAAAGAAGTAACAAATGTTATATCATCAGATATGAAATGACTACATCTATAGATAGCAAGAATGTCGCTAGTCACTAATCAATTCCTGTACAAAGGCATTTGCCGGATGGGAAAGAATCACTTCCGGTCTATCTAACTGTACAGCTCTTCCCTGATTCATGACAAGCACACGATCACCCAGTTTCATTGCCTCTCTGATATCATGTGTAATAAAAACGACAGTCAAACCTAACTTTTTATGAAGTGCCAGCAGTTCTTTCTGCATCATTTTCCGGGTAATTTCATCTAAAGCTCCAAAAGGTTCATCCATCAGCATAATTTTAGGTTTTGCAGCCAAAGCTCTTGCAATACCTACACGCTGCTGCTGTCCACCGGACAGTTCCGATGGACGACGTTTTAAAAGAGATTCTTCAAGTCCTACCAAATTTAAAAGTTCTAAAACACGCTTTTGGTTTTGCTTTTTATTTTTCTGTCCACTAATAGTTAAAACATAAGCGATATTATCTTCTACTGTCATATGTGGAAAAAGTCCCTTATTCTGAATCGCATAACCAATGCTTCTGCGCAAAGCTATATGATCTGTTTTGGTAATATCATGCCCCTGCACATAAACAGTTCCCAAAGAAGGAAGAAGAAGCGCATTGATCAACTTTAGCATCGTTGTCTTCCCACAGCCGGAACAGCCGATTACTGTAAGAAATTCTCCTTCTTTTACATGAAGATTAAAGTGATGCAGTACTTCTTTTTTTCCGTAACTATACGATACATCTTCCATTCGTATCACTGCGACACACCTCTCTTCTTTACATAATTTTCAAGTATTCCAAGCAATAAATCTGCAATCAGTGCAAGAAGGGCGATCAATACACTTCCGGCAAAAGTAAGCGCTGGATTATAGATTGTAATTCCTCTGTAAATGGCAACGCCTAATCCTCCGGCACCAATAAATGCCGCAATCGCTGTTACTGACAATGTCATAACCACCATGTTTCGGACACCGGCCAGAATAACACCGAGCGCTAAGGGAAGTTTAATTCTACACAAAATCTGGATATCTGTACTCCCCATCCCTCTGGCAGCCTGTATAATTTCCTGACTGACTCCACAAATACCGGTGTATGTATTTCGAATCATTGGCATCAATCCATATAGAGTCAAAGCAATGATCGCTGTTTTATCTCCGATTCCGGTAAAAGGTATTAAAATTCCTAATAAAGAGATAGATGGAATCGTATAGAAAATATTTGCCAGTGTTAAAATAACCGGAGCCATAAATTCTTTCTCCGCAATAAATATGCCAAGAAGTAAGCCCATAATACCAGCTAGTACTATAGCAATTCCCGCAATTTTGAGATGTTGTCCAAATAATTCCAGAAACCATTCTCTGCGTTCCATATAAATTTGCAAAATTTCTTTTAATAGTTCCATTATGTCGATCCTTTTATTCTTCTATCGCTGTCTGAGATTATTATTTAATAATTCCTTTTTCTGTAAGGTAATCTTTCGCTACCTGTACATCTTCTTTACCTTCCACTTCTACTTTGTAATTTAGAGAAGCCATTTCTTTGTCAGTAATCGAATTATCTAATTTCATAATCGCTTCTTCTAATCCAGGATGTGATTTTAATGTATCATTTCTTACAACATTAGAACAAAAATAATTTACCTGCAAATGCTTGTCATCTTCTAGAACACGAACATTATCATTACTTAACTGTGCATCTGTTGTAAAACCATTTGAAACATCAATATCTCCCTTTTTCAATGTTTCATATTTAAGACCAATATCAATATCTTTTACATCTTTAAATTTTAATCCATAGGTATCACAAAGAAGATGGAATCCATCTTTTCTTTCAATATAATCAGAATTACCACCAAAAACCAGCTCATCTGAAACATCTGCCAGTTGAGATGTTTTTGTCAGGTTATACTTTTTCGCAGCTTCTTCTCTTATAATAAGCGCATACGTATTGTTAAAACCATACTGACCAATCCAGGACATATCATATTTATCCTTATACTCTTTCTGAAGCTGTTTCCACATATCTTCATCACTTATGCCATCGGAATCATGTTTTAATACCATGATATATCCAGAAGAAGTATATTCCGGATATAAATCAAAGTCACCGGATTCCATAGCCGGCATAATATTATTTGTACCGCCTCCGATTCCTTTTGTAAGTTCCACAGAATAATCCGTAGTATCTTCAATAACTAATTTTAACATTTCGCCTAAAATAAACTGTTCTGTCATCGGTTTTGTTGCGATTTTGATTGGCGCAGCTGCCTCCTGTTTTTTCGCAGCTTCCGTTGTATTTTCTGAACCAGCATGTTTACTGTTACCACAACCAGCAATACCCGCCATCATACTAAAAGTCATTCCTAGTGCAACCCATTTTTTCCATGTTTTTTTCATTTTTTACACTCCTTTTTATGATATATTTTATATTATATCTTATTTTATGTCATTATTGTATCATAATCGATACTTTTTATGTAAAAAAATGAATATATTGCACAAAAAAGATTATGCAAAGTATACTATTACTTCAACTCCTGTATCATACTGTTTCTGGCTGACACAAATTTCTCTTTTTCCTTTTCTTATAAACTGGTATAATGGTTTTCGAAATCTACAGAAAGGCTATTTTATTATAAATGAAAAAAACATTTTTTTCTCACGATAAAAATTTTTATGCGGCATTATTTCCATTACTTATTATTATTTCGTTGCAGAATCTTATTTCTTACAGTGTGAATATGGCAGATAACATCATGCTTGGGGCTTACAGTCAGAATGCTCTTTCTGGTGCAGCTTTGGTGAATCAGATATTTTTCCTTATCCAACAGGCAGCGGTTGTGATCGGTGATGGGCTGGTTGTTATTTCCTCACAATATTGGGGACAAAAACGAATGGAGCCAATCCGGCAGATTACGGGAATGGTCTTGAAGATCGCACTAGGCTTGGGAATCTTTTTGATTATTTTATGCTCGCTGTTTCCAGAAGCAATGTTAGGCTTTTTTACGTCCGATGTGGCAATTTTATCTGAGGCAGGAAGTTATTTACAGATTATAAAGTATACATTTCTTTTGTATCTTGTAACACAGGTACTTCTTTCTGCACTTCGCAGTGTTGAAACGGTACGGATCGCGTTTGTAATATCGTGTGTTTCTTTAGTATTCAATGTAAGTATTAACTATATTTTAATCTACGGACGATTTGGCTTTCCAAAGTTGGGAATTCGTGGGGCAGCAATTGGCACGATGCTATCGAGATGTTTAGAGTTCCTTATTGTACTTATTTATGTAGCAAAAATAGATAAAAAGTTGAAGTTATTTTCAGATAGAGCAGTATTTCACATTGATAGATTATTACGTTCAGATTATGTAAAGGTTGCTGTTCCGGTTTTTATATCTGGAATGTTGTGGGCGATTTCCGTACCGATGCAGACCGCAATTCTCGGGCATTTAAGTTCCGATGCGATAGCTGCAAATTCTGTTGCAAGTACATTTTATCAATATATGAAAGTTGTTGTGCTTGCTATGTCTTCCGCTTCTTCTGTCATGATGGGAAAAGCAGTTGGCAGGGGAGATTTAGATGAGGTAAAAGCCGCAGCAAGAACGCTCTCTGTACTTGATGTAGGTGTTGGAATAATTCTTGCTGCTATTCTTTACTTTACAAAAGACTTTCTTTTAGCACAATATACCTTAAGTCCAACCGCTTCTCAGCTTGCAGAGCAGCTTATTATCATTATGGCGGTAATCATGGTTGGTATGGCATACCAGATGCCCGTTGGCTCGGGAATCATTCGTGGCGCTGGAGATACAAAGTTCTCTCTTTATGTAAATATGATTAGTACATGGGGCATTGTACTTCCACTGTCTTTAGCCACTGCTTTTTGGTGGAGATGGCCAATTGCTGCAGTAGTTATCTGTTTACAGTCTGATCAGATATTTAAGGGGATTCCGATATTTTTAAGATTCCGAAGTTATAAGTGGATTCACAAGTTAACGAGAGTTTAACTCTTACCTCCGATTATCTTTTACTGTTATACCAACTAATCACGCCCTGCAGATTCTGTATCCTGACACGTTCACCACCATGCAACATCATATCCTGCAGAAAAATAGTAAGAATCGCTCTGTCACATGAGTGACACCTATCGTGTCATCAGCTAGAAGACTCGACTTTTACCCACTAAAAATAATATTTCCTATCGTCCGCCTTCACCTTCTGGCAGCAATGTAATAAAATAATAAATAATTCCAAATACAGCTATACTTCCCATCATAATACCAATCATCTGATTTACACTTACCACATTTCCATGAAATACCGGATTACAATCAAGAGTTTCTCTTATCACTTCAATCATTTCACCCGGATAATGTTTTCTCTCCATCTCCCTGAATACTCCTTGAAGCATATGATTTTTAATCAATGAAGTGGCATATGTACTCGGAAGATAAGACAGCACCTTCTGAAGACCTGACCCAAAATTTGAAATTGGCATATAAGCACCACATATAAAACCATATCCTGCACTGACAATTGTACCTACAGCCGAAAGCTGTCCCTGTGTTGTCAACGGAAAGCTAATGATACTTGAAAGCGTACTTCCAAACAGGACGAGCAATATCATATCAAATAAAACCCATAATACGTCTGCTGCATTCATATACCATCCCATTTTAAATAAATATCCCAGGCATAATACAAATGCAAGTCCATTAACCATCAAAGAATTAGCTGCTGTTGAGAGGAAATATCCTAAATAGATTTCCCCACTGCTGACCGGTGAAACATTAAAATCCTTCCTTATTCCATTTGCCTTGTCCTGCACCATAGTCAGATTCACACAAAATGTTACAGTGATACAGCTCACTGCCATAAGTGATGCTGTCAGCTGTGCTGCTACAGTTCCATTAATGAGCTTATCCGAAATCGTGATCATATCCGGAATTGCAGCTGTAAAAGAATCTCTGAAAACCTTTGCAAGAAACGTAGCATACAGAACAATCAGAACAACGGGTGTGATCATTGATGTAAACAACATACCTTTATCTTTAAAAAACAGTTTCCTATTCCTGTTCATTAATGCCAATACTGTTCTCATCAGCGTTCACCTCCAATCTTTTCCCTGTGACTGCAAGAAATACATCATCCATACCGCCTTTTACTACTTCATAATCTGTGAATAAATCCTGATGCTCTACAATAAGCTTCGTAGCTTCCTTCGTATTTCTTACTTTTATCTGATATCCGTCACGAATTTTTTTATATTCTCTGTTCAATGACTTTATTTCATCTTCGGAAACACCATAAACAGACACGATATCCTGTACATAATCATTTTTAAGTTCAAACGGTGTACCTTCCGCTGCAATACTTCCTTTGTCAAGAATCATAACATATCCGGCATTAGCAGCCTCCTCCATATAATGGGTGGTTAAAAATACTGTCATATTTTCAGTTTTCTGAAGCTTCTCGATAACATTCCAGATTAACTGCCTCGTCTGCGGATCAAGCCCGGTAGTAGGCTCGTCAAGAATCAAAATTTCTGGTCTGTGCAATAATGCACGGGCAATATCAATCCTTCTTCTCTGACCTCCCGACAGCTTACCTACAGGTCTGTTTAAAAACTCGTCAAAATCCAAAATCTCGACCAGCTCCATTAATCTCTTATCAAAAGCCTTTCTTGTAATGCCGTACAAAGCAGCTCTGCTCATTAGGTTCTCTTTCACTGTAAGCGGTTTATCAAGTACGCTATCCTGAAATACAACACCAAGCATTCTTTTTGTCTGTGCACCGGCTTTGTCAGTTTCTATTCCGTTTACCAGAACAGTTCCACTGTCTTTTTTCAGCAGTCCACAGAGAATAGAAATGGTTGTACTTTTCCCTGCACCGTTTACTCCAAGAAACGCAAACAATTCTCCTTTTTTCACACGAAAGCTCAAATCATTTACCGCTTTTACTTCGCCAAATCTTTTATTCAGATGGCTGATTTTAATTATATCTGATTCCATATTTGCTCCTTATGTTTTCATTTTTCCTTAAATACTGCAGCATACGTTGGATTTACCTTTTTTATTAGAATCCATATGTTAAAAAATAATATGAATGCAAAAAACTTGCTGCACTCATATCTGCATGTGAAGTGGATATTCGCAATCCACTTCACTAAAATAATTGCCCCGGTAGTTTTTTCTTCTCTTTATAAGGAAACAACTTATCAAATTCTTCAGTTTCCTTTTCATCTACAAAATATCCCACTGGTGTCGCATACTCTCCTGTAATACTATTCAGATAGCCAGGAATCAGCTCTTTACATAAAAAGAAAGATGCATCCTCCCCTTCTTCCAGTCCATGATAACGAATGTTAAATTCGCTTGCCGGTCTGAATCCACTTTTTCCATAAAAATCAATGTTTCCCTCAAAGCAGACTGCACCACAGCCAAGTTTCGCTGCCTTATCCAATGAATAATCAAGTAATGCTTTTCCATACCCTTGTCGTTTTAATTCTGGAGTAATACAAATCGGTCCCATCGTCATAATTGGAATATTTCTTCCATCATCTGATTTAATAGTTGTTCTCATAAACATATTCTGACCAATCAGCTTACCCTCTTCACCATTTTCATTAAGAAACATCACAAAATCCAATTCTGGAACAAATGCCGAATCATTTCGGAGCTGATGCAATACATAATGCTCAAGGCATCCTGGACGATACACATTCCAAAAACTTTCTCTTACCAGATTTTCTACTTTCTGATACTCTTCCTTTTTCTCTAAACGAATCATAATATTACTTTTTCCCATTTCTTTTATGTCCTCTCTTATTATAATATTTCCTCTTTCCTATTACCCATGCACATTTCCTCTAAATAAATAAACGACCGTTTACATTTATATAATAGTAAACGGTCGTTTATTTGTCAAGACTTTTCTTTTTGCTTATATTATCTCTTTTTATAAACCGCCACTTCTTTATTTTCTTAATAAATTACTCAATTTTTCTGAGTATATTTATTCAGCTACATAATTCCAAGCAACCCACTGTACTCAATTTTAGCATCATTGTTCTTATTCTGCAAAAACTCTCCCACTTTCTCTGCTGAATATTCCTGTGCGGTAACACCGCAAATCCGGCAGACGGGAAACCGTCTGTCCGGGCTTGCGGGAACCGCTTATGCGAGTTTACTCGCGTAATGCTTTATCCAAGCCATATACCTCTCGCATTGA